>CAYRTA010000001.1:0-83342 GCA_964427045.1 uncultured Hoministercoradaptatus sp.
CTCATCCCTGTAATAAACCTGGAATAAATACATCCCCCAGGTCAGGTTGTCAAACTGGTATTTTCCATTGCCGTCCGTAGTCGCCCGGGCTTCTTCGGATAGCATGGAATTGAAGTAGCGGTAGGCTATGACAACGGCCCCTTCCAGCGGTTTTTCTTTGTCGTTTTGTACTTTGCCGCAGAGAACGCCTTCACCGTGGTAGACAAAGGTGTCATTGCAATAGATGGAAAGACCGGTGCTGCCGCCCAATGCCGAGGAGGTGACGGCCAGTGCATCCGATACAAGGGTATGCCCTTTCTCTTCTGCTTCCGCCAGATTATTGGTGCGATATACCAAAGGCAAATCCATATTATCCGTGATCAGACTTTCAAAAAAGGCTTTGCAGAGGCTCTGTTCCATGGAGGTGTTGGCAATGTTCGGATAGCCAACCACAGACGACGCCCCGTGGTCATACAGAAACTGATTAAAGCGGGTATCCTGGATGCTTTCGCAGGAACCCAGATAAAAGAGCGTATTTTCAAAGCGGAGGCCATTGTAAATATACATCATATAGTCAGAGGAAATATCAATATCATAATGATTGGTGGGAAGCAGATGCCATCCCAGAGTATCATCATTGAAGATATAAGTTTTGTTCAGTCCGTATGCCAGCCGCATATCTGACCGGTTGGCCAGTTGATTATAGGATATTTCCAGAAAACAATTTTGTTTGGGATCCCCTTCCGTGTCATTTAGTTTATCCGATGACTGCCAACTGTCCCGCAGCCTTTCATAAGCGGACCAGGAGTCCTTTTCACTGTGGCTGGATGCGATGACATACATGAGGTATGTGGAACCGTCCGCCCGGGGCAGTGAGGAACTGTGAGTAATTTGCATAACGGTACCATAATTGGTCCAGCTGCCATTATGAATGGAGATAAGACCCTGGCTGATGCTGTCCTTACCGGAAATTAATGTATAAGTACTGTCCAGGTATGCGGCCAGACTTTTTCCTGCGCTTTGGGAACTGGATCCCAGCCGGTCAGAATAAGAATTATCTACCGGACAGGAAACCATCACGTCTCCCTTCACGGCGGTGGCACGATAGTTTTTATTATAGGAAAAGTATCCTGAAATATCATCCAGACTGGAAGGAATTCCGGAGCCACATGTATTCAGGTCTTCGTCTTCGTACACCCGTTCCATAGAAAAGAAGCTGCTGACGCCATCCACCGTGGTAAAACGAATGATAGAATCTGTTTCGAGACTGGCCCAGGAGACCTGATCGCTGGCCTCCAGGTAAGTAAGTACCTGTTCCAGAACATCTTCCGGGCTGTTATCTTCGGAAAACGCGATGCCATCATTGGTTTGGGTACCCATTGTCTCTACCAGATCGTTAATTTCATCCAGCACGTCGCAGCAGGTCTCCATCATTTCATCCGTAACGGTAATGTCCCGGTAAAGATTCATGGTTTCACTGGTGGTTTGCCCCCATTTTGCACAGATGGGAAGGGCAGTATAGGAATCATCCTCATCAGAATCGTCCACGGACAATATTCCGGAGTAACAATGATAGGGGACATTGCCAATCGTCATATCGGCTTCTGGTTCGAGCGTATCCAGCGGGTAAACGGCAGCGGTTTCTTCTCCGTTTAGAATTTCCAGGGAAGCCGGAGACTCATTGGTAAACCAGTCGGCCGGAATCGCCACATGCATGGTTAATTCTGTGGTGGCATTCAAATCAAGATCAGAAGAATCAGTCCAAAAGATCAGATGGGGATCCTGGATTTCTTCTGAAGTTATATCAGCATCACCGGATGCGATAGCTGCCCTGCCGCGCTTTTCCAGAATGAGAAGTGTTCCGGCGGCTATTGCGATTACCAGAAGCACTGCAATAATAAAAAAGCAGACACGGATCATGATTTTTCTCTTTCGTCTCATAAAGGTCTCCCTCCCGGATAGTATGGACATTCCATGTTTGATATGTATAGCATATTTTTAGTTACTATTTATTATAAAGGTAAGCGGGATTGTTGACAGTGAAAAAGGATAGAATTGTATTCTTTGGAAATACTAGTTACCAATGCAATGGCGGACAGACAGGAAAAATCTGCCGCAAATGGGAAGGAGTGACGAAATGTGGCAACGCAGGTGTCGAAGCATCTGAGCGAGAATCAGGCATGGCTGGAAGATAAGCTGGCGGATTGCGCCGATGTGAAAATGCGTCCCATGCATTTGGGAACGGGAGAGGGCGTGGAATGTCTGGCGGTTTATATCGAGGTGACGGTGAATCAGCTGATGCTGGGACAATCCATGCCGGGTGAGTTGTTTTTACAGTTAAATAAAGAAGGGCCGGATAAAATACGGAAAACCCTGGGGCGAAATGCTCTGGGGCTTTCGGACTGCTCCACGGTAACGACTATGGAAGAGGGCATTTCGGCGCTTTTTACCGGGGATTTATTATTTCTGGCGGACGGCTATGCGGGCATTGTACGGATGGGAACGAAAGGCTATCCGGCCCGCTCCATATCCAATGCGGAGTCTGAAAAGGTGCTGCGCGGTTCGAACGAAGGCTTTGGCGAGTCCGTGAAGCAGAATACGGCGCTCCTTCGAAAACGAATCCGAAGTACGGGGATGAAGGTGAAAGAACTGCACATGGGAGAGCGTTCCGATACCTTGATTGCACTGGTATACATGGAAGAACTGGTATATCCCGATGTGCTGAAGGAGGTAGAGGAACGGCTGCAGGCATACGCCATCGATGGTGTGCTGGATGGAGGAGAACTGGAACAGTTGGCGGAAAAATACTGGGCTTCCCCATTCCCCCAATTTCAGTCTACGGAACGGCCTGATCAGGCGGCCATGGAACTATTAAATGGACGGATTGCCGTCTTATGTGACAATTCTCCGTCCGCCTTGCTGCTGCCCTGTGACATTCAGACTTTTATGAATGTCAGCGAGGATCGTTATAACCGGTTTGAACTGGTGACCTTTCAGCGTATTATGCGGTATGCGGCCATGCTGCTGGCGACCGTATTATCAGGTCTTTATCTGGCGGTTATCAATTTTCATACGGCAATATTACCTACTTCACTGCTTTTATCCTTTGCGGAAGCGAGAAAGGGCGTGCCGTTTCCCTCCATAATCGAAATTTTGCTGATGGAATTGGCTTTTGAACTGATCCGGGAGGCCAGCGTGCGTATGCCGGGTCCGTTAAGCGGGACCATCGGTATCGTGGGCGGTTTGATTATCGGTGATGCGGCTGTCAGCGCCAATCTGGTCAGTCCGATGGCGGTGGTAGTGGTAGCCCTGGGAGCGTTAGGTTCCTTTGCGATTCCCAACGAAGAATTTGGAGCGGCGCTGCGGCTTTTGAAATTTGCTTTCATCTTCCTGGGAGGATTTTTCGGTATGTTTGGCATTATGGCCTGTTTCTATCTGGTTTTGGGCCATCTTTCTTCTCTGGAAAGCTTTGGCATACCTTACCTCATGCCATTTGTAGGGAAGGGCGTGGCGGATTATCACGACGGGCAGGACGGTATTGCGCGAGGCCCGCTGTGGAAAATGAAATGGCGGCCCATTTTTGCAAAACGGAATCAGAGACTTCGATTAAAAAAGGAGAAGACAGATGTTTTCAAATAATAATAGAATATCGGGCGTGCAGTTGGAGCGGCAGTTCCTTTTGACCTGGCTTGCGCCGCTTATTTTATGGCTGCCGGGATGGCTGCAAAGCGGAATGGAAGTGTGGGGCGCCATTTTGGGGCTTGTCCTGTTATGTATATGGATCTTTTTCTTATCCCGGCTGGGATATGTTTACCAGAGACAGGACCGGTACTGGGGTAAATTCATGGGGTATGTGATCCGCCTGATTTACCAGGTGTATCTGCTGCTTAGCGCGGCCTGGATTTTGGAACGGGCGGCGGACATCATAGAAAATTATATGATCTCCGGTATTTCCGCAGCGCTTGCCGCCGTTCTTTTTGCGGCGGTGGCCCTTGGCGGGAATCACCGGGTACAGGAACGGGGCCGTTTTGCCCAGGCGGCATGGCCCCTGACAATCGGGCTTTTGATTCTGCTGCTGCTGCCGGCATTGTTTCAGGGCAATATGGGGCGTCTCATGGATTGGGATGATCTGCGTGTAACCTGGAATGGGCAAAACGGCATACAGCTTTTTGCGGCGGGGGGAACGTATCTGGCAGCTTTCGCCGGAGTCAGTCTCTATCCTTATCTGCCCGTTCGTACACAGGCAAATCGTGGGACAACCGGATATCTTTTGCGGGCAGCCATCATACTGGGCATTATCTTTCTTGGCGTTTTGTTTCTGGAGCAGCTGTATTTCGGCAATAATGGCGCAGAGGGCGTCAAATTGCCCATGGTCAATCTGATGGCCGGCGTGCGGCTTCCCGGAGCCTTTCTAAAGCGGCTGGATTTGATTTTTCTATCCCTTATGCTGGCTGTGTTATTGTTTGCTCTGGGCAGCATCTATTTTTATTGTGGATTTCTCAGCGGTCACGAGGGATTTTGCTCCGGACGGCTTCTTCCCGCTGTTCTTAGTCTGCTTCTGGTTTGGCTGGTTCCCGAAGCCTGGTCCTTGCAGATTTGGTATCCGCGGCTGATCCGGTGGATTTTTTTGCCCGTCTTTCTGGTGATTACGCTGGGTAACTATCTGGTAAGGAGGATTTATGTGGAAAAGTAAATGGAAAGGGTGGCTCCTTATCATTCTTGTGTTGGTGTTTGCCGCTTGGTCTCTGTGGGATTTTCGAATTGTGGAGCCGGAAAAACGTTCCTATCCCATGGTCATAGGACTTGACTGGCAGGATGGGCAGTACCAGATTTACCTGGTATCCGAAAGCCTGTCCGAGTCAACGGGACAGGGAAAGACTGGTGATGAAGAGCAGGAGGGGCAGGAAAGCGGTATGTTCCTTTTGCAGGGAAAGAATGAGACAGAAATCGAAAAGCAATACGCTTCCCAGCAGGAATTATATCTGGATATCGGCCATGTGAGAGCCATAGTGTTTGGACCGGGACTGCTTGGCGATGAAGAACGCTATAAAACAGTACTAAGACGTATGGAACAGGATACGGCGCTGGGGAATAGTGCCTATGTGTTCCGGACCGATGATATGGGGGCCGTCCTGGAAACCAATGGAAGGGAAGTAGAATCCCTGGGGGCCTTTCTGGCCGGGATTTATGAAAACCGGACGACCCCGGATGGTTCCTGGACATTGGCCCGCCTATATAATCAGCTGCATAAGCAGGGCGGCCTGTGGGCATTGCCGACGGTGTCAAGGACGGAGCAGGGACTGGAAGTCAGACAGCAGGGACAGTAGCAAAGATAAGGGCAGGGCTTGCGGCAGGAATAATAGCAAAGATAATGCAGGGCCGGCGGCAGTGACTGAGCGGTTTTGCATAATTTAAGAAAAACTGGAAATCCTTTTCATTATAGGGAGGCGCAAACAGATATGGGAACGTTTGTATGCCAGTTGGATGATAGAAACAGATATCGAAACGTTTGTATGAAATGGAGTTTTCAGGATGAACACGAAAAAGAAATCAGGCGCCCGGCGCCTGCGGGCTTATTATATATTCAGCATAATATGGGTACTGGGATTGTTGGGCCTTATCGTAACCGGTATGGCCATGAAAAAAGAAGAATATGTGCAAAAACGGATTGCTTCTGATATTTTGCGTTTTCATGTACTGGCAAACAGTGACAGTGAGGAAGATCAGCAGACGAAACTTGAAGTGCGGGATGCGGTTTTGGCGTATCTGGAACCGGTGCTTTCCGAGGCGGATTCCCGGAGTGAATCCGAGGTACTGGCGCAGGAGAATATAGAGGTCATTCGGGCCGTAGCCCAGCAGGCGGCCAAAGACCGGGAGATCGAAGTGTCTCTGGATACGGATTGGTTTCCTCAGAAAACGTATGGGGACTACACCTTTCCCCAGGGCTGGTATCGGGCTCTGCGTGTAGAAATCGGAGAGGCGAAGGGACATAACTGGTGGTGTGTACTATATCCGGGACTGTGTTTTGAGAGCGTGGACGGAGCAACCCAGGGTCAGGAAGAAGAGGAAAAACTAAAGGCACTCCTGGGAGATGATATATGGGAGTTCCTTCACAATCCCCCCGAGAGGAAAATGGGTTTCCTGTGGTTTTAACTTGAATTATTTATTCGGAGAGGGTAGAATAAAATGATAAGGGCCCGGCGGCCGTCATGATATGTGGGCTGCCGGGTAAAAATGGAATCGTGGAGGTAACAATGAAGTTAGATGCGACTGCACCTATCGGTGTTTTTGATTCCGGTGTCGGAGGACTTACGGTGGCACGGGAAATCATGAGAAATCTTCCGATGGAGAAAATCATTTATTTTGGTGATACTGCCCGACTTCCTTATGGATCAAAATCAAAAGAAACCATTCTCCGTTACTCCCGTCAGATCGTCAGCTTTCTGATGGACAATGGAGTAAAGGCAATCGTAGTTGCCTGTAATACGGCCAGTGCATTGGCCCTTGAAGAATTGGAAAAAGAAATCGAGATCCCGATTATCGGGGTGGTGAAACCGGGAGCGCGTGTGGCAGCCAGAGAGACCAGGGCCGGCCGTGTGGGCGTCATTGCCACGGAGGCAACCATTAACAGCGCCCTGTATCCGGAACTGATTCACAAGATCAATCCTGATATTACCGTAATCGGGCAGGCTTGTCCGCTGTTTGTCTCCCTTGTAGAAGAGGGGTGGCGAAAAGACCCGGTGACCGAGATTATCGCCCGCAGATATCTGCAGGAATTACAGGATCAGAATATTGATACATTAATTTTGGGATGTACCCATTATCCGCTGCTGCGCGGCCTGATCGGCAAGATCATGGGGGATGGCGTACGTCTGGTGAATCCGGCTTATGAGACTTCTCTGGCGCTGAAGGAGATGCTGAAAGAACGGGATTTGTTAAATCCGGGTGTTTTGGAGGAAGAATTCCCATATCGCTTCTATGTCAGTGATGCGGCCGATAAATTTAAACGCTTCGCCAATTCCATCCTGCCTTATGATGTGGAGATGACACAGCAGATTCATCTGGAAGAATATTTGAAATAAGGAAATAGAAACGATGACAAAAGAAGTTTTGGTACATATTCGGGGACAGCAGACGCTGCCGGGGCAGACAGAACCGGAGGACGCCATTGAAACGTTGACCACAGGAGAATACTATTTTCGGAATGGGACCCATTACTTGCTGTTTGATGAGATGTTTGAGGGAGTTGAGGAACCCGCACATAATATGATGAAGCTGCGTCCGGGCTTGATGGAAGTGCGCAAAAGAGGGGCAGTAAATGTCCATATGATTTTTGAAGCTGATAAGAAGAACTTTGCATTTTATCAGACACCGATGGGAACTATGGAAATGGAGATTACGGCTACCAGTGTATCATTGCGGGGAACAGCCGAGTGGCTGGAAATAAAATCCCGGTATGCGTTGGGCATGAATGGTGTTTTGGTGGCAGACTGTGATTTGACAATTCGTGTGACACCGCGCGATCAGAAAGGGAAAACAACATTTTTTGGAGCATAAAGGAATGGAGCAGACAGGTATTAAGCCGATTGTGATAGAAGAGATACGCGATCTGGCCCGCAGACATGGAATAGAAAAGGTGATCTTATTTGGCTCGCGGGCCAGAGGAAATTATTGGCGTGCCAGTGATATCGATCTTGCGGTGTATGGCGGAGATGTTGTGCAATTTTCTCTGGATGTGGAAGAGTTGACTTCGACCTTGCTTAGCTACGATATTATAAATCTGGAAGAAGAGATTGACGGCAGGCTGTTGGACTTGATTAATAAGGAAGGCATCACACTCTATGAAAAAATTTGAAAACTTTGTTTCGGAGGATGTCTGGTATGAGATGTTAAGGCAGCGAAATGACATGACTCATATCTATAACGGGGAAGCGGCAAGAAAATTAGTGAAGAAGATTCTTGCGGTGTATATTCCGGAATTCGTGTCGTTAAAGGAGCACCTGCAGACACGGTATGGGGCACTGCTGGAGCAGTTATGAAGAAAAAAACCACGGAAGGCATGTAGGATATATGTGCTGTAAGTGGTTCTTTTTTATATTGGGGAAAACGGCCGGCCGGAAAGATGTTGCAACAAAATGCGCAACGACAGGTTGCAACAAAAACGCCGGCGGCGTGCAACAATTTTTTTGCGGACCGTTGAAAAGGCCGTTTTTCCTGGGAAAATAAACTTGGCACGGGTTTTGCTATATTTTCTTATTGAAAGCTTTATTTGGACGATAAAAAGCAAAAAACGAGAAAAGGAGTAAAAAACATGGACTATACGAAATTATTACATGAGAATTCCGGTAAGACATCAAAAGTGGGAATCGTGGGAGCGACACGCGGTTACGGATATACGCTGCTGGCTCAGATTCCTAAAGTGAAGCTGATTGATCTGAGAGTCATTTGTTCCCGTCATCCTGAGGAATGTCTGGAAGTGCTGAGGGAAATTGGGTACGAAGAAAGTAAAATTGTTTTTTGCAAAGACCTGGAAAGCGTTCGGCAGGCGGCAGCGGATGCGATTCTGATTGTCAGCGATTATCATCTGGTGATTGAAAGCGGTATCACGGCGCTGGTGGAGTGTACCGGAAATACGGCTGTCGGTTCCGACGCAGCTCTTTTGGCCTTGAAGCGGGGAATCAATGTATATATGGTTTCCAAGGAGACGGACAGCGTATGCGGCACGCTGATGAATCAGGTGGCGGCAGAAAACCATGCGATTTATGCCCTGGTAAACGGCGATCAGCCCCGGAACCTGGTGGATTTATATTCCTGGGCGAAGCTTTTGGGTCTGGAAATTATCGCTGCCGGAAAGTCCAGCGAGTATGATTTTGTTTGGGACCGGGAGACCGGAGAACTGACCTATACGGATGGCAGCGGCGCCAGCGAGATACTTCCGCAGATGATCGATTGCTGGGAGTATCAGGACAGAAATACGCTGGCGGAGAGAAGAAAAATCCTGGAGAAATATACCGAAGTGATTTCTGCGGATCTCTGCGAGATGAATCTGGTTTCCAATATTACCGGCCTGGTACCGGCTTCTCCGTTTTTGAGCTATCCCATTGCCAAAACCAGTGAGCTGGCAAACATTTTTATTCCCGAAGAGGACGGCGGAATTTTAAAACGGACCGGTGTGGTGGACGTATTTTACACTCTGCGGGGCAAGGATGAGGCAAGCTTTTGCGGCGGCGAGTTTATTATCATCAAATGTGAAAATGAAAAAATGTGGGATATTTTAAAGAGCAAGGGTCATGTGATGAGCAGAAACGGCAAATATGCCTGCATCTATCTGCCATATCATTATATGGGACTTGAGACGCCGGTGTCCATTATTCTGGGCGATTTCATGGGAATTGGTTCTCATCCGGAGTGCCGTCAGGTATCCGTTTTGGCGGGCGTAGCCCAGAGGGATATCCCTAAGGGAACGGTTTTGAAGGTGGCGGGACATCATCATTCCATCGACGGCCTGACGCCGGAGCTTTTGGAGACAAAAACGGTAGAAAATCTGGCGCCGTTCTATCTGCTGAACGGAGCGACCCTTTTAAAGGATATCAAGGAAGGAGAGCCGGTTACGCTGGATGCCGTAGATCTTTCAGGGCTGGCAACCTTCGAATACTATCGGCGGGGACTGGAAGTCTGAGCGTATGGCGGCAGCGGGTCAGGGATGTTTGACCCGGCAAAAAAGGAAGAAAAACAGGTGGGGGCAGCCGTAGGCGAATGAGCCCCTTCTTGTTTTTGGTGATGAAATAAATTACAATTCATATATGAGATAATAATTGGGGGAAAGGGGAAGTCCGTTATGTTTCATATTCTATTGGTAGTGCCATATCCTCAGATGGAGGAAACTGTTAAAAAAATATATGATAATTTCTTTCGCGATCAGGAATTTTTGCTGGATATCCGGGTGATTCCGGTGGAAGAAATTGAAAAGACTCTTTTGCATGAACAGTATGATTTGCTCATTGGCCGGGGAAAGAGCGCGGCCTTATTGAAACGCATGTATTCGGATACGTCGGTTTTGGAAATTCCCTTTACCGGTTATGATATTATGAGAAGTCTGCAAAAGGCCAAGGAACAATTTCATCCCAAACGGATAGGCGTCATCGTGTCGTCGGCCAATAATCATGATGAGCATGTGCTGAGCAGCCTGTTTGGCACGGAGGTTTCCGTGCGGGAGATCACGGATTTTAAACGGACTGCGGATGCGGTGGAACAGATGATTGCCGAGGGTTACGATGCCGTGATAGGAGGCTATTCCCTGACCTCTGAGGCCAAGAAAAGAAATCTCCCGGCTCTGACCATAGAGACCGGAGAGGAAGCCATTATCCAGTTGTTCCATGAGGCTGTTCATATGATGGAGACCATTCAAAAGGAGCGGGAGCGGCGAACGCTGTATGAGACGATTACCCAGACCTCCAAGGAAGGAATTATCTATGTGGACTGCAATGGGACCATTAAATTGACCAATAAAAAGATTCTGCAAATGTTTTCCAGGGAAGTGGGAGGCGCCTGCGACCAGCAGATCGAGACGGTCTATCCCTATTTTGCCAAGGTGTTTGCAAAAGCCATGCAGTCGGGGCAGCCGGTTTATAATGAATTGCAGCCGGTGGAGGATACCACCTATTACGTGGACTATGTGCCGGTGATCGTGGGACAAAAGGTGGCCGGCGTGGTAATTACCTGCCAAACGGTCAAGAAGATTCAGCAAATCGAATCCCAGATTCGAAAGAAGCTGTCGGAAAAAGGTCTGATTGCCAAATACACCTTTGAGGATGTGATTCATCAGAGTCAGATCATGAATAAAACAGTTGCCATTGCCAATAAATATGCGCGGGTTTCCTCCAACATTTTGATTGAAGGGGAAACCGGAACGGGAAAAGAATTGATGGCCCAGAGTATTCACAATGCCAGCGAGCGGCGCCATGGTCCCTTTGTGGCCGTAAACTGTGCCGCCCTGCCGGAAAATCTGCTGGAAAGCGAATTGTTTGGCTATGTGGACGGCGCGTTTACCGGCAGCCGTAAGGGAGGAAAGATCGGGTTTTTTGAGCAGGCCCATCATGGAACCCTGTTTCTCGACGAGATATCGGAAATTCCTATTAATTTTCAGGGCAAGCTGCTGCGGGCCCTGCAGGAGCGTCAGGTACGCCGTATCGGGGATGATAAGGTGGTGGCGGTGGACACGAGAATTATCGCGGCCACCAATAAGAATCTCAAGCAGATGGTTTTAAACAGGGAGTTCAGGCAGGACCTTCTGTATCGGCTGGATGTGCTGAAGGTATATATTCCGGCGCTTAGGGAGCGACAAGAGGATATTTTGCCGCTGTTTTATCATTTTATCGGAAAATATAATACCCGTTTTGGAAAAGAGATCAGCAAGGGAAGCCGGGCGGCCGAAGAATTGCTGGTGCATTATAATTTCGAGGGAAATATCTGCGAGCTGCGCAATATTGCGGAGCGTCTTTCGGTCATGTGCGAGGGCAAGGAAATCGACGAGCGCCTGATGCGGACCGCTCTGTATCCGGAGACTGTTTTTTCCGGCTCCAACGGGTTTGACAGGATGGACCATAGGACAGAGGAAAAGACGGAGAAGGAACAGATTATCGCCGCGCTGCAAAGGACAGGAGGCAGGAAAGGAGAGGCAGCCAAGGTACTGGGTATGGACCGCTGACTCTCTGGCGGAAAATGAAATCGTATCATTTGACAGAGCCGTAAACAGGCAGTATCAAAAAAGTGGAGGGCGTATGATGGAGAATAGGCAAAAGATAGAAGACAGGCAGCTATTGGGCTGTGTGGCCGATGATTTTACAGGCGCGTCGGATGCGGCGAGCTTTTTGCAAAAGGCGGGTATGCATACCCTGCTGGTCAATGAAATTCAGGAGAATTTGAAAATCCCGGAGGATACGGACGCCGTGGTAGTGGCCTTGAAATCCCGTACCCAGGAAACGGTGGAGGCGGTCAGAGACGTGCTGGGCGCCATCCGGTGGCTGGAGCAGGCGGGAGCAAAGCGGTTTTATTTTA
Source organism: uncultured Hoministercoradaptatus sp. (assembly GCA_964427045.1). Classification (GTDB taxonomy): domain Bacteria; phylum Bacillota; class Clostridia; order Lachnospirales; family Lachnospiraceae; genus Oliverpabstia. Next base: position 12,037 of record CAYRTA010000001.1, read on the forward strand.
AGTACTGTTCGACCTTTGATTCCACAAAGGAGGGAAATATCGGTCCGGTGGCAGATGCAGTCCTGGAACATCTGGGACAGAAATATACGGTTTTATGTCCGGCGCTTCCGGTCAATCAGAGGATTGTGCGCCAGGGGCGCTTGTATGTGAAGGGCGTGCTGCTGGATGAAAGTCCCATGAAAAATCATCCGCTGACCCCCATGTGGGACAGCCGGATAAAAAATCTGATGGAGGCCCAGAGTAAGTATCCGGCGGTGGAAATCTACCAGTCCCAGTTGGAGGCGCCCAGGGATGAAATAGACAAGCTTTTGGAGCAAGCCGGAGCGGCGGCAGAGCATTTTTATGTGGTGCCGGACTATGTGGATGATCAGGACGGGGAAAAAATCGTACGGTTATTTGGAAATCTGCAATTTTTGACCGGAGGTTCGGGAATTTTGGAACCCCTGGCCGCTTCTCTTTTGAGACGGCCGGAGGCCTGCCCGGATAAAATCCCCCAAAAGGTACCAAAAAATTCCAGACCCGGCGTAGTGTTTGCGGGAAGCTGCTCGGTGGCGACTCTGGGACAGATTGCGGACTATCAAAGCCGGGGCAGGAAATCCTATAAGATTGACCCGGTGGCCATTTATCAGGGCACGCAGAGGATGGAGGATATTGTGGATTTTGTGTTACAGTATCCGGAAGAAGAGGTTTTGATTTATTCTTCCGATAAGGCGGAGAACGTAAAGGAAGTCCAGAAATTGGGACGGGAAAAAATTGCCGGCCTGATTGAAAAGGCCATCAGCTCGGCGGCGGCCCAGCTTGTCAAGAGGGGCTATGGAAGAATCGTAGTGGCGGGAGGCGAGACCTCCGGTGCGGTCACGAAGGCCCTGGGATACGGCGCCTTTACCATTGGCGAGTCGGTGGCGCCGGGCGTTCCGATGATGACGCCCGTGGACAATGGAGAGATCACGTTGGTTTTGAAATCAGGAAATTTTGGACAGCCGGATTTCTTTGCAAGAGCACTCAGGATGACGAGAGGAGAAGAGAACCATGAATGAATTAGAAAGAAAAATAGAAGATGCGATTTGGGCTGCGAGAGAATTGTTTGAGAGAGGCAGGGCCACCGGCTCATCGGCCAATATGAGCTTTCTTCACGAGGGATATCTGTATATTACGGGCAGCGGGACCTGTTTTGGAAGGCTGACGCCGGAGAGCTTCTCGAAGGTAGCACCCGATGGCAGTTACGAGGGAATAAAGCCCAGCAAGGAACTGCCCCTTCACCGCATGTATTATGAAAAATCCGATAGCATACAGGCAGTCATTCATGTACACAGCTTTTATGCAACCCTGTACACCTTCCTGGAGCATGAAGATGTGACCGATATTGTGCCGGATTATACGCCGTACCTGAAAATGAAGGTGGGAACCGTGGGTCTGGTTCCCTATGCAAAGCCGGGCAGTGAGGAATTGTTTGGCTTATTCAAGGAAATGGCGCCGAAAAGCGATGCCTTTCTTCTGGCCCAGCATGGTCCGGTGGTGGGCGGCAAGTCCGTGATGGACGCTTTCTATGGCCTGGAAGAGCTGGAGGATAGCTGCAGAATCGCCTGGACACTGGATTCGAGGAAGTAAAGCGGACGGATAGCCGCTGGAAAGGGGTGATTTTTTGGAACAGAGTTTTCAGATTTTGCAAAAACAGAAACAGATTCTTTCTCAAAAACAATTACAGTCCTTAAGCATTCTCTCCATGGATAATGTGGAGCTGGATATGTTTTTGCAGACGGAATATCTGGAAAATCCATTGCTTGAACATGCGGAATCATCCCTGGAAAGTCCGGCGCAAGAAGGCGGCGTCCGGGAGTTTGAGAAGGATGACCAGTGGAAGCAGCGTCCGCAGGCGGAGCTAGCGGATTTAAAAACCTTTCTCAGGGAACAGATCAGATTCCATAAATACGACAAAGAATCGCTGCAGATCATGGACTATCTGATTGCCTGTGTGGAAGACAGCGGCTATTTTACCGTGCCGCTTACAGAGGTGGCCTGGAAATGTCAGGCCCCCTTGGAAAAAGTGCGTGCCTGTTTAGAGGAACTCCAACTGTTAGAACCGGTTGGGGTTTTCTCCGCGAATTTGCAGGAATGCTTATTGAAGCAGTTGGAAGCTTTGGGCATTGAAAATGAGGAATTAACAGCCATCATTCAAGAACATCTGGAAGATGTGGCAAATGGAAATATCGGGCATATTTCCCGGTCTCTTCATATTACCACGGCGCAGGTGCGGAAATATATTTTAATGATTGAAACCTTGAATCCCAGACCGGCCGTCGGCTTTAGCCAATCGAAAACCGAATATATTGTGCCGGATATTATTATGCATAAGGATCAGAAGTGGGAGATCGAGTTAAACGACCATTGGATGGGACATTACGAGATCAGCGGTTATTATCTGAAGCTGATGGAGCAGACCCAGGACCCCCAGCTAAAGGAATATTTCATGAATAAGGCCAAGCGGGTGCGCATGATTTTACAGAACGTGGAGCAGCGCCGGCAGACGCTGCTGGATTTGATGCAGGTAATTCTCACATGGCAGAAGGCCTATTTTGAGGGGAAGGGCAGGTTAAAGCCCATGACGATGACGGATTTGGCGGCCCATATGGGAATTCATCCCTCCACGGTTTCCAGAGCTGTCAAAGGAAAATACCTGCAGTATCCGCGGGAAACCATATTGTTAAAATCCCTGTTTTCCCAGGAGGTGTCGAAAAATCCGGAAAATGCCGGAACGAATGCCCTGGAAATCAAAGAGCTGCTGCAGCATTTGATCAAGGAAGAGAATAAGAAAAAACCCTACAGCGACCAGGCTTTGAAGGATAAACTGGAAGAAAAGGGAATTCGTATCTCCCGGAGGGCCATAGCCAAATACCGGGAAGCCCTGGGAATCAAGGGCAGTTTTGAGCGTAAAGAATAAATGTTGCAATATTTTTGTGGCACATGCAACATAAACAACGTTTTTGAAAAGAAAAAAAGAGAAAAGAAACCCCGAAAAACCGTGAAAATTGTGTTTTTTTGGCTGCTTTTGAAAGCTGGCACGACTTTTGCTTATATATTTAGATAAAGATATATGCTGCGCGGCAAATCAATGCAATACCATAACATGATGAAAGGACGGTACAAAAATGAAAATCTGTGCTACAATGAAAAAATTTCCAGGTGGAATGATGGTTATTCCGTTATTGATCGGATGTCTGGTGAATACCTTTATTCCGCAGTGCCTGGAGATCGGGGGATTTACGACGGCGTTATTTAAGAGCGGTCAGGCAACTTTGGTAGGTTTGTTTATTTTCTGTAGTGGAGCAACTATTAACGTAAAACAGGTGGGACAGCCTTTATATAAAGGTGCGGTTTTGACGATCTTGAAGCTGATCATCGGCGTGATCATCGGATACGTGCTGAATATGGCTTTCGGAACCGCCGGTATCCTGGGCTTGACGCCATTTGCTGTTATCTCAGCAGTTACCAACTCAAACGGTGCTATTTACACAGCCCTTGCTAAGGAATTCGGAGATGACACCGATATGGGCGCCATCGCAATCCTGTCTTTGAATGACGGTCCGTTTTTGACCATGATTGCTCTGGGAACCACAGGACTTGCTTCTATTCCGATTATTTCTATCGTTGCTGCCATCGTACCGCTGATTATCGGTATGATTCTTGGAAATCTGGACCCGGATTTCAGAGATTTACTGTCTAAGGGCCTGAACATGATTCTTCCGGTAAACGGTTTTGTATTCGGTGCAAACATGAGCTTAATTACCATCTTTAAGGCAGGCGTACCGGGTATCCTCCTGGGACTTATCACCGTATTGTCCACGGGCGTTCTTACTTACTTTATCTACAGTGCCATCCGGAGAAAACCGGACCCCATGGGAATGGCGATCGGTACGGTTGGCGGAAATGCAGTTGCTACCCCGGCTTCTGTCGCTATGGCTGACCCGACCCTGGAGCCCTATGTGGAAGCAGCCACTGCCCAGACGGCGGCCGCCGTTGTTATCACTGCCATCTTGACTCCAATCTTAACCGGATTTGTCAGCAGAAGAGCCAATAAGAAGCTGGCGAAAAAAGAGGGAGCAGAGAAATAGTAAAAAAGAAGGGGGACCATAAGGATGGAAAGATATATTTTAAAAGCAAAAAACATCATCGTCGGCGAGGACTTACGGCCTTTGGAACATGGAGCCGTTAAGGTAGAAAACGGTAAGATTGCCGAGATTTACGAAAATGCCTCTCAGCTTCCCCAGGAAGCTGAGGATTCGGTTATCGATCTGGGTGAGAGAACCTTGATTCCCGGTATGATCGATTGCCACAATCATCTGGCCCTTGACGCCAGACTGGAAAATCATCTGGTGAAGATGAATGACTGTGAGTGTGAGCAGACTTTGCGGGCTATCAAGACCATGAAGGACGATCTGGTTTCCGGCGTCACCACCTCCCGCTGCCTCGGCGACCGCTTCTATGTGGATGTGACCTGTAAAAAGGCCCAGAAGGAAGGCCGGATTGTGGGACCGAAGCTGGTGGTAAGCGGTATCGGTATGCGTGCTTCTCATGGTCATGGCTATGTGGGTATGCCGTTTAACGGACCGGAGGAATTCCGCAAACAGGCCCGTGAGAATATCGCCCATGGCGTTGACTTTTTGAAGGTTTTCATGACTAAGGTAATCAATGCGACTTCTTTTATTTATCATTTCATGAGTCCGGAAGAGCTGCGGGCCGTTGTACAGGAAGCCAGAAGCGTGGGCCTCACCACTGCCTGTCACTGCTCCGGCGGCCAGGGCCTGGATGATTGCCTGGATGCGGGCATCGATTGCCTGGAGCATGTATATTATATCACCAAGGAGCAGGTGGAGCGGGTGCGCGAAGAAGACCGCTGGGTGGTTTATACGCCGAGCTATGCTCTGAACGATGAATTGCTGTTTAAATTCTCTCCTCAGGACCGGGAAGGCAGCCTGCGGGAGAAGGAAATTATCTGTAATTGTTTAAGAGGCGCCATCGAGGGCGGCTTGAAGTTCGGTATCGGTACCGATGGTATTCACCAGGGCCTGGCTCAGGAGGCCAAGTATATCTCAGAGCTGGGAGCTTCCAACAAAGATGTGCTGGCAGGTATCACCGTCAATGCCGCAAGACTGTGCGGCGTTGACCGTCAGACCGGTTCCATCACCAAGGGTCTGGCTGCGGACCTGGTGGCTTGCGACGGAAATCCGTTGGAGGATATCACGGCGCTGAAACGGGTGGCGGCCGTATATCAGGATGGCCGTGCCATCGATTTGGCATAAGACGGGTATTGGAAAAAGCAGTCATTTTATTGATAACATACTCTCCTAAAAGAAGGACGGCAGTTTTCGCAAACTGCCGTCTTTTCTTTTGGGAAGGGCCTATTTTTTGGTCAGCTTCAGGACATTGAAGGAGCCGGCCGGTGCGGGATAGGTAAATTGGGAGGCCCCGTTGGTGTAGGTATAAGTGACAGGCGCTACCTTCAGCGGCTCTTCGAGGCTGTTTTGATCCTGTAGATTGCCGGTCAGCACCTGGACGGTGTAAATAGGTTCGATCTGGCAATCCAGACGAATCGTCAGCTTATCGGGAAGCGTACTGTAATTGACGACTTTGACATAGAGGTATTGGTCATCTTCAGACACCAGCTCTTTTACCAGTGGGTAAGCGGCTACCTGGGCGGACTGTACCAGTTTACCATTTAGGAAGCAGTCGAAACCTCCTTTTTTGGTGACTATCCGGATATGATTGTAATGGCCCCAGCGGATGGGGAGTTGGACTTCATCGCCGAAGTAGCTGCGGTTAAACCGGTTGATGCTGGCGAAACGTCCGGCGCCCTTTTGGATGGACCATGCGTGACAGTAGGTATAAGAGGGATTCCAAAGCGTATGCAGCGGATTAGTCTCATCTCTGGAAAACAGCATAGGTGAGCTGTGGGTCCACACCGCAAAATCGACGCTCTGGTCCGGGGAGGAAAACAGAAAATCCAGCTCATAGGTACAGGTATGCTTATCCTCGTTTCCGAAGGTGACAAAGGCGCTGTGGGGCGGAATATGTCCCATGTTGGGATAGCCCTCCAGCTCATTGATGTAATCGGAGCAGATTTCCAGGGCGCCGTCCTCCTGTTTTTGTACCTCGCCGAGAACGCCGTGGGAGAAAGCGGCGGGCTGTCCGTCCACCAGGACGTTCTTTAGGCGGCATCCCGCCTGGGCCAGGATGCCGTTGAGTCCCCGGTGATCCGGGCAGCCGAAGGGGGATTCGCTGCGGGAGGTCAAAAGCCGCTTCCCGTGGCTGGCGGCCAGCATGGACAGGGCGTAGTAAAAAGGAATGCCATAGCAGGCGTGGTTATCAAAGGCGATCAGATTGGGATACCAGGAGGTATAGGCCACGTGCTGGAATAAGGGCGCGTAGCAGGTGAGGCGGACCACATCCTGGTTTTTTTCGGCATCCATCAGATACATGGTCTCGGCCAGGGCCGATTTCAGGTTTCCGATATCGTGGCCGCTGGTCACTGCATACTCGCCGATGAAGATGCCGGGACCGCTTCTGTCATATTGTTCGTATTTGGTGGCCGCCGTTACGAAGTGGTCGGCGGTACTGTATAAATGTTCGTCCACGATCTGTGTGGGAAGATGCCGGCGCTCCGTGTGCGTGTTGGAAATCAAAATCATCTCCGGGTGCCGTTCGTGGATGGCGCGGTAAAATTTTTCATATCTGGTAAAATACACTTCTTTATCATTTTCATTGCCGATCTCAAGATATTTCAGACGGAAGGGGGCGGGATGTCCCTGGGCGGCGCGCAGACGGCCCCATTTGGTATCCGCAGGTCCCGTGGCGTACTCGATGGCATCCAATGCCTCCTGCAATAACTCATCCAATTCTTCTCCCTCAAAATATTCCGGTTTTCTGCCCTGACAGGTGAGGCCGCAGTTGACCACATACATGGCTTCCAGATGTAAATCCTCGCAGATTTGCAGATATTCATGGAAGCCCAGGCCATTGGTGGTGCGGTAATGCCACATGAGATTTTGGCTGGGCCGTTCCCATACGGGGCCCACGGTGTTGGAAAAACGCATGGCTGTTTCCTTGGTAAAGCCTTCTACAATGCAGCCGCCGGGAAAACGCAGGAATTTGGAGTGGGTATTTTTCAGCATTTTCATGAGGTCTCTGCGCATACCGTGTCCGTTGTAGGTATCCCAGGGCATCAGCGAGGTGAAACCGATGCGGATATGGGCCGGTTTAGCGGCGGCAATCGTACAGATGGCGTCCGGGTCGGAAACACTGACGGTCAGGGAAAGCTGGTATTGCCGATAGCCGTCGCCGGAGATATGCAAAGCTTCGCTGGCGTATATCCGGTGCTCCCTGGATTCCAGCCGGATGGAAAGATTTGCCTCTCCCTTGGCAAACATAAGGAAGTGATAGGTTTCCTGGCAGGTGAGGGGAACCCCCTGATATCCGATATTGTAGATGGCGCCGTCTTCCAAAAAGGACACATCCAGGGCCGCCAGTCTGTGGGGGTTGAGAGTATCCTCCTGCGTCAGCGTCATGACGGCCCCTTCGGCATACCAGCCGGGAATCGGGGTTGGGGGGACCTGATCCAGCCACCGTTTTAGTCCTTCCCCGTTATTGAACTGATCCCGCCATCCGGTGGGCGCCACGAAGCCGTAGGCGCCATCGAGGGGCAGGCAGCGTGGGGGCAAAAGCGAGTCCTCGAAGGCCCGGTTTCGGAGTAATTCCGGATAAAGCCCGCCGTCGGCGGAGCGGTTGATATCTTCAAAAAACAGCCCGTAAAAATCCGGGGCAGTTTGAAAACGTATATGTTTCGTTTGAATGTCGATCGTACTCATAAGACGCCTCCTTTATGTATAAAAATAGGTTGATGGATTGGTAAAAATAAATGATCTTATCAGTAAAAGAAGCAAAAAGAATGCCAAATGAAAGGGGAGCGAAAGCCCGGAAAAATGGGAGGAAAAGCGGGATTGCCGGAAAATGGGCGGTCGCAGGCCGTTCATGCAAGCAACAGGTGAACACCAAACGAACACGTTGAAATGGACAATAGGATAATGATATAATATAAATAGGGAAGTTTCAGATTGGCGTATTAGCACCCCAGGATGGAAGGTGAGAAAAATGAGGAAGATTATTTATTTCGTTCCCTATCCGGAATTGATACCCAAGGTGCGGGAGGTTATGAGCCGCAGCTATTACAGCGAGCTATTTTCTGCCGCCTCGGTTCGGTATTATCCGGATATGTTCAGCCAGGAGGTAGATGAGGACTGCGACCTGGTGATTGTCAGAGGCTGTTCTGTGCAGGTGATCAAGGAAAAATATAATGGACCGGTTGTGGGCGTACCCGTTACCGGAGATGATATTATCAGCTCCATCGAGGAATGCCGGGAGAGAATGACCCCGAAAAAAATCGGTTTTATCGGAGACGTGGGCGGCGATTATTCCAATTATGAGGATATCTGGGGACAGGATTCCATTGCTGGTCTGAACCGGAGTATCTATGTGGCGGAAAGTCCTTATGAGGTGGAGGACGCCGTGGACCGGGCGGTGGAGGATGGCTGCGATGCTTTAATCGGCGGCGGACATGCGGATAAATGTATTCTGAAAAAGGGATATAATGTATATTCCGGCATTGTCAGAACCAGTGAGGATGATATCATCAGGGCTCTGAATCTGGCGGCCACTTTTATTTTGAGCCTGGAACGGGAGAAAAACCAGGTCAATATGTTCCGGTATGTGGCCGAGAATGTTTCTGATGGGCTCATCTACGTGGACTCCAATGACCATGTGAGAATTATGAACCGGGCCACCCGGATGATTGCCGGCGTTGAGATGGGAGAGGATGATGCGATCAGCGTCCGGATTCCGTTTATGGCCGATGATTTTTATAAGGCTAAAAACGGTCAGACGAATCTGGAAAATATTATTTTTAACCGGCACTGCAGGAAGATGTCGGTGGATTTCATTCCGATCGTGGGGGAGGAATCGGGTGATAAAAAGTATCAGGGGATGTTAATTACCGTCCGGGATATCGGACAGTTTCAGCGTAAGGAGATTCAAATTCGAAATAAATTAGGTGAAAACGGCTTTTATGCAAAGTACGAATTTAAGGATATTATTTATCATAGTGAGGAAATGGAAGCGGTAATAAAAAAGGCCCGGAAATACGCGATGGTTTCCTCCAATGTGTTGATCTATGGAGAGACCGGTACCGGGAAAGAACTGATAGCGCAGAGCATGCATAATGTCAGCGACCGTAAAAACGGTCCCTTTGTGGCGGTAAACTGCGCCTCTTTGCCGGAAAATCTGATGGAGAGTGAATTGTTTGGCTACGAGGAGGGCTCTTTTACGGGAGCCGTGAAGGGAGGAAAGGCCGGTCTGTTTGAGATGGCCCACAAGGGCACCATTTTTCTGGATGAGATTTCCGAGCTTCCTCTGGGATTCCAGAATAAGATTCTGCGTGTCATTCAGGAACGGGAAGTACGCCGGGTGGGCGGTAAAAAGGTAATCAAGATCGATGTGCGGATTATCGCCGCCACAAACAGAAATCTGAAAACCATGATTGAAAAAGGACTTTTCCGGGCGGATTTGTTTTACCGTCTGAATGTTTTGCAGGTATCGGTGCCGCCGCTTCGGGAGAGAAAGGGAGACATCGAGATTCTGGCCAAGTATTATCTGCTGTATTACAGTAAAAAGTTTGGTTCGGTGGCCAATGACTTTACGGATGAAGCGCTGCAGCTTTTGAGCCGGTATCCGTTCCGCGGCAACATCCGTGAGCTGCGCAATCTGATGGAACGGCTGAGCGTGATTACCGAGAACCGGAAAGCCGGCTGCCGGGAGGTAATCGAGGCTCTGGAGGAGGATATGCCGGAAGAGATGAGCGTGGAATTGGAGACAGAGGCAAAGGAGATTCAAAAGGATGAGGTAATTCGTCTTTTGGAGGAATATCATAACAATAAGAGCCAGGTGGCCAGGGCATTGGGCATTAACCGCACAACCCTGTGGAGAAGAATGAGAAAATGGGGATTGGAAGAGTAGATACTCTTTATGTGCGCAACGTTCGGTGAACATAGATGTGCAACGGAAATTGTTTGGAAAGAGGTGACAGGATTTGTCATCTCTTTTCTTTTTTGTGCCTTTGCATATTGATTTTCCAGAGTTTAAAAAGTTTTGGGGACAAAATTTGAATGGTTGGCACACAAATTGCTTAATATATGGGTATAGCCGGCTAAGTTGAAATGTGAAAAAACGATAAAGGAGGAAAGCGTATGAAAAAAATTGCGAGATTATTAATTGCCGTGATGTTGATGGTATCTTTGGCAGCTTGTGGAGGAAGCGAAAACGGAGATACGGACAAGGAATCCACTTCTTCTGAAAACGAGACCCAGGGTTCAGGTGAGGCGACGGAACTTACTGTATGGACTTCCAACGAGCTGCATAATATGATCTTCGAGTTTGGTGAGCAGGCATACAATGAAAAGAATCCGGATAATCCGGTAAAATTGAATATCGAAGTGTATCCAAACGCGGAAATGGCAAACAAGTTGTTGATTGCTCTGCAGTCTGGCGTAGGAGCACCGGACATTGCCGATATCAATATCAATTATTTCTCGAACTTCTTAAAGGGCGATATTCAGTTGGTTCCCCTGAATGATATCGTTGAGCGTGAATTGGATAACTGCGTAGAGTCCAGATTTGACCTGTACAAAAAAGATGATAACTATTATGGCATTCCTACCCATGTGGGCGCCACGGTTGTGTACTACAATACGGAGATTATGGCCCAGGCCGGATATAGCATTGAGGATATCGACGCCATTGAGACCTGGGATCAGTATCGTGAAATCGGCGAGGACGTGTTCGAAAAGACCGGTATTCCGATGACTGTTTATGAAGTATCGAACCAGAGACCGTTCTGGCCGCTGATCGTTCAGAGCGGCGGAGATTATCTGGCAGAAGATGGTTCCGTTATCATGGACAGTGACACGAACATCGAGGTTCTGGAATGGATGAAAGAGTTCTGGGATACCGGAGCAGTGGTTGCCTGCCCTGGAGGCTCTACCTCTGTTGAGGAGTTCTGGACCTGGCTGAATCAGGGTGGATGTGCATCCCTGACCATGCCGTCCTGGTATATGTCCCGTTACATCAACTACATGCCTGACCTGGAAGGAAAGATCGCCATCCGTCCGATGCCCGTATTCGAAGAAGGCCAGCCGAGAACCGTTGGTATCGGCGGTACCGGTACGGCAATCACTACCCAGTGCGAGAACATCGATCTGGCAAAAGAAGTATTATATGAAGCAAAGCTGACCTATGAAGCCAATGTGAATATTTGGGAAAGCGTACAGTTTGACCCGGTTCGCACGGATGTGTGGAGCGACGAGCGTCTGACTGTTCCTATGGAGTATTTCAATAACGAATCCTTCTTCGCCATCATGGGTGAATACGTGGATGGTTGTCCTTCTCCGACCAATCCGGAGCTGGCAACTGCCGCTCAGGATTTGATCAACAATACGGTTATGTATAACGTATTTGTAGACGGTACCCAGACGCCGGCCGAAGCTTTGAAAGCGGCAGCCGAGGAGCTGAGAGCGCAGCAGTAAACCTTATGAATTGCATCTGGCAGGCCTTATGGTCTGCCAGATAGCTGCAGGAAAGGGTGATGCATATATGAAGAAAAATACAGAAACGAAGGGATTAAAGAAAATATTATACAGCAAAAAAGCCGCGCCATACATCTTCTGTCTGCCGTTTATCCTGTCATTCCTCGTGTTCTTTTTATATCCTGCGGTGAACACCTTTTTGATGAGCTTTCAGAAGATAGAGGGCTTTAACAGTGCCACCTGGATTGGACTGGGAAACTATAAGCGCCTGTTCAATGCCCATTTCTATAATGCCCTGAAATCCAGCACCATTTATACGATCTGCATGGTTTGTATTATGCTGGTTGTGCCGATTACCGTGGCCACGCTTTTAAACTCCAATCTGATGAAATTGAAAAATTTCTTCCGGTCAGCGATTTTTATCCCGACCCTTACTTCGGTCATCGTAGCCGGTATTGCCTTCCGCTTGATGTTTGGAGAGACGGAAGCTGGCTTGTTTAATTCTATCATTATCAAGCTGGGCGGAACGGTCATTCCCTGGAAAACCGGGTATGTCACAGGTATGATCATGATGGTTACGCTGGCGGCCTGGAGAGAATTGGGAATCAATATGGTGTATTGCCTTTCTGCTTTGCAGACGATACCATCGGAGCTTTATGAAGCGGCGGATATTGACGGCTGCAGCGCCATCCAGAAATTCTGGTATGTGACGATTCCGCAGGTGCGGCCCATTATCGTTTATATTTTGACACTTACCATATTGAATGGTTATCGTATGTTCACGGAAGGTTATGTATATTGGAACGAAACCAATCCCGGCGATATCGGTCTGACGATTGTGCGGTATATTTACCAGCAGGCGTTCCAGAGAAACGATTTCGGTATGGGCTCTGCGATCGGCGTGGTACTTCTGGCCATCGTGCTGACGGTCAATTTGTTCCAGTTGAACTTCTTTGGTCTGTTTAAAAAGGAGGAGTAGCTGATGAAAACGAGAAGGAAAGTAACGACAGTGCTGTTGGTGATTATTTTTCTGTTTATTGCGGCCATTATGTTGTTTCCGGTATTTTATCTGATTATCGGTTCTCTTCAGGACGGACAGGAAATTTTCCGGGTAGGCATGAAATTCTTTCTGAAGCCTTCCGATATGAAGTTGGATAATTATCCGAATTTGTTTACTTATAATAATGGAATTTATGTGAAATGGTTTCTAAACAGCGTGTTTTATGCTCTGACCTTTACGGTCTGCGGCCTGGTGCTGACATCTTTAGTGGGCTACGGCCTGGGAGCTTATGATTTCAGGGGCAAGAACGTGATCTTTGTCACCGTTATGGTGGTTATGATGATTCCCCTTGAGATTCTCATGCTGCCTTTGTACAAGCTGATTGTAAACATGAAGCTGATCAATACGGTAGGAGGCGTGGTATTTCCCTTTATGGTGGCGCCGGTGGCGATCTTTTTCTTCCGGCAGTTTGTGGCCGGGCTTCCCAGAGAGCTGATGGAGTCCGCCCGCATCGATGGCTGTACGGAGTTTGGCATTTTTTACCGAATCATGGTCCCGCTGATGAAGCCGGCATTTGGAGCCATGACCATATTACTGGCGATGCAGAATTGGAATAGTTTCGTCTGGCCCCTGATTGTACTGCGGGACAACGAAAAATTTACCCTGACGATCGGTATCGCCTCCTTGATCAATCCGTATAGTGCCAATTACGATGTGATGATCGCCGGTTCGGTGGTGGCGATTTTGCCGATTTTGATTCTGTTCTTACTGAATCAGAGATTCTTTATTGCAGGCCTCACCAGCGGAGGCGTGAAAGGTTAGGAGGGAGACTATGGCAAATCAGATTATTATTAATGCAAAGGCTGAAAAATCAAAAATCAACAGAATGATATATGGACATTTTGCCGAGCATTTGGGCAGATGTATCTATGACGGATTCTACGTGGGGGAGGATTCTAAGATTCCCAATATCCACGGTATGCGCACGGATATTATTGAAGCCCTGAAAAAAATTCAAATACCTTGTCTCCGCTGGCCGGGAGGCTGTTTTGCGGATGAATATCACTGGAAGGATGGCATCGGTCCGAAGGAGTCCCGCCCATCCATGATCAATACCCACTGGGGCGGTGTGGTAGAGAATAATCATTTTGGTACCCATGAATTTTTTGAATTATGCGAGCTTCTGGGAGCAGAGCCGTATATCTGCGGCAATGTGGGAAGCGGAACAGTTAGGGAAATGTCTGAGTGGGTAGAATATATGACCTTTGACGGCCAGTCCCCCATGACAGATTTGAGAAAGAAAAACGGCAGGGAAAAACCCTGGAAGCTGAAATATTTTGGCATTGGCAATGAAAACTGGGGCTGCGGAGGCCGTATGCGTGCGGAATATTATGCGGATGAGGTTTCCCGCTATAATCTGTATGCCAGAGACTATGGCGATAATAAGCTGTATCGCATAGGGGCCGGTCCGAGAGGCGCTAATTATAAATGGACAGAAGTTATTATGAGAGATGCGTCCATGTTTTTGGACGGAATTGGACTGCATTACTATACCAGAATTGGGGATAAAGTGGTCATTGAACAGTTACCTGACGGTAACCAGCGCTATCTGACCGATCCGTCCAAAAGCCGGAGATCGGCCACGGATTTTGGAGAGAAGGAATGGTTCGGCATTATGCAGGCGGCCGCCTTTACCGATGAACTGGTAACGAAACACGGAGCCATCATGGACCGGTATGATCCCGAAAAGCGGGTGGCCCTGATTGTGGATGAGTGGGGCACCTGGTTTGACTGTGAACCGGGCACCAATCCGGGCTTTTTGTATCAGCAAAATACCCTGCGGGATGCCATATCCGCCGGTATCAGCCTGAATATATTCAATAATCATTCGGACCGGGTCCGCATGACCAATATTGCCCAGACCATCAATGTGCTCCAGGCCATGGTGCTGACCGAGGGGAGAAAGTTGGTTTTGACGCCTACTTATCATGTCTATGATATGTATAAGGTACATCAGGACGCCATGTTATTGGATTTTGCGATTCTTTCCGATACCTATGCTTTTGAGGGAGAAAAACTTAAACAGATCAGCTGTTCCGTATCCAAAGATGCCCAGGGAACAGTGAGCATGACTCTGGTCAACATGGATCCGAATCACGCCGCGGAAGTTACCTGCCATATTGCCGATTTCGGAACTATAAAATCGGCGGAGGGAACGGTGCTGACAGCCGATAAGATGAATGCTATGAATACCTTCGAGCAGCCGGATACGCTTCGGCCGGAAGCTTTTCGGGATTTTTCCGTGGAAGAAGGTACCCTTCACATTCGGATGCCCGCAAAATCGCTGGTACTGATCCGAATTTACCCTTGAGACAGAACCGATATTATTTCAGATAACGCCACAGGGTAGAACGGGCGATTCCCAGCCGTTTGGCGGCAGCGCTCTGATTGCCGTTTGTTTCGGCCAGCACGATGCGCACGATATCCTGGGTGATATCACTGAGCGGTTTGGACAGATCGAGCCTATGGGCGTTTTCCGTGGAGACAGCATTGGCGGGAACGTCCAAATCTTCCGGAATCGATGTGGACTGCCGCTCCTTTTTCAGGAGGACTGCAGCGTGTTCCGCACTGATATACGGGGTGGTGGCAGCAAGCATCAGTTCGTGAATGATACGTTTAAATTGCGTATAATTGCATGGCCAGTCATAATTCTGCAGCAGCTTCAAAGCTTCCGGTTCCAGGCCAATCACCTGATTTTCCATGGAAATATTAAACATGTTCAGATAAAGGCTTGCAAGGGCCGGAATTTCATGGGGATACTCCCGAAGCGGCGGCAAATGAATGGTAATACAGGATAACAGGTTGACAAATTCCATCGCCTGGGCAGAGAGACCGTGTCCCATGGGGCAGCTTAGGGAGAAGATCATCCGGTTTCGCTTATATAAGTTTGTGTCCATGATAAGAGACAATAAATGGCGGCAATGTTCCCTGGAAAGGGCCTGGATTTCCTTTATATAAATGGTGTTGTTGTTATCGTTAAAAGGGGAATTGCTGTGATTCATCAGAAAGTTCCAGCTTCGTTCATTTAACAGGGCACAGTTGATGGTGATCAGCGGGTTCCCTGACAGTGGACTTTGGGAATAGATTCTGCGCGCGACCTGTCCCTTGCCTGCCCCGGCTTCTCCGGAAATCATAACCGGGCTGTTGGTCTGGGTCAGATTGGCCACCGTGGTTCGGATTGTGGTGGTGGCATTGGTCAGGTTAAAAAAACCATCAAAAAAGAGATCCTCCGTTTCCGGCAAACTGGAATATTGGATGCCATATTTGCCAGTGGTGGGAGAAATTGGGCTGGGGGAACCGTAGAAGGCCACATACTGTTCCTCCAGGCAGGTAAGATAACGGCAGGTAAAAGAGTACAGCGTGTCATTTACCGTTCTTAATAATTTGTGGGTTTTCCGGTGAAGAAGAGTGGCCAATTCCGCCCGCAGCACGTCATAAAAGGAGGCCAGTTCCGCCTCGTCTATGGTGGAGAAAAATAATTCTCCATTTTCTTTTAATACAAGGATCTGTTCATTTCCTTCCCGTAAAATATCCATATACAATTGCTGCTCTGACTGTATGGTACGGTAGCCGCGGCATACCTTAACCGCCTGATCAAAGGCTGCCGAGATACTTTCGGCTCCGGAAGTAATCAACAGCGCGTTCAGTCCCAGTTTTTGGGCAGTCATATGGGCAATCCGATCACAGAGAATCATTTCATAGCCCTGTTCCTTTAAGTCGGACAGGGTATCCCAGACCTCGTCATAGCTGTGAATGGTAAAGATATCCATCTGGTATTGCAGCAGATCACACAGCAGGCGTGCATGGGAGGTAATATTTGAGAAGCCGACCAGGGCATATTTTCGGGAATAGTTTTCTGACAGCTTCATCACCCGCAAAATATCATAACCGGACAAACCGATGTCAAATACGGGAAGCCGGGTGATTTTTCGAATGAACTGAGCGGTTCCCCCGCGGGATACGATCGCATCATAATCTGATTCACAGATGCTTTTGACAATAGCGGCGCCCTGGTCCAGATTGCCGACACGGACATCCAATGAAATATCGTCGCGCCGCGAAGCAAGTCTCTGCATGAGTGTCTCCATTCCTTCGTAAGGAGCAATGCCGAGAATGCGGATTTTGGATTGGGACGGATGAGTATCAGTGGTTGTTTGCTGCATGATGAATTTCCTTTCAAAATAAATCAATGAAATCAATCGGCGACGAGGTCTAAAATGTTTTAAAATGAATATATTAGCCGAATCTTTGCTACTTATCATAGCATAAAATAATCGAAATTCAAGAAAAATGTTTCAAAATAAATCTATTGTAAAAGAAAACAGCATTGAAAATTGGATTGTATGATCGTATGATACAGATAAAGAAGCAAAACTGTTTGATATTAAGACAAATGAATGATTTTCGGGAGGAAAAAAGATGTCAGATAAACCAATTCTTGGTATTACTATGGGCGATCCGTCGGGAAACGGACCGGAACTTTCCGTGAAAGCACTTATGGATCCGGCCGTTTATGAAAGGTGCAGACCGTTAATTGTGGGCGATGCGGCGGCCCTGGAAGCGGCCCTGGCTGTGGTAGATGGAGCCGGCTGTATGAAGCTGAACGCGGTGAGGGATGTGAAGGACGCGAAATTTGAACATGGAACCATCGACGTATACGATATGGGTCTGATTGATATCAGCAAACGTCTTTTCAGAAAGGACAGAGAGAAGCTTTCTGAGACTATGCCTTCTGAGAAGCTGGCGGCAGCTTATGAAGAAAGTGAAAAGATGTGCGGGGAATGTGCTTTCCAGTATGTAAAAAAGGTGATTGAGATGGCGCTGGCGAAAGAAGTTGACGCCACAGTAACCAATGCCTTGAATAAGGATCATATGAATATGGCGGGACATCATTTCTCCGGTCATACGGAAATCTATGCCCACTATACGAATACGGCAAAGTATACGATGATGCTGGCCCATGAAAATCTGAGAGTGGTACATGTATCTACCCACGTATCTTTGCGGGAGGCCTGTGACCGTGTGAAAAAAGACCGCGTACTGGATTGTATTCGCATAGCGAACCAGGGATGTAAGGATTTGGGCATCCAGGAACCGAAGATTGGCGTGGCCGGCTTAAATCCCCACTGTGGAGAGCATGGTATGTTTGGACGGGAAGAAATTGAAGAAATCCAGCCAGCCATTGATGCGGCGATGGCGGAGGGCATCATCATTCCGGAGAAAGCGCCTACGCCTCCTGATACCATATTTTCCAAGGCCCTTGGCGGCTGGTATGATATTGTGGTGGTAATGTACCATGATCAGGGACATATCCCGTTGAAGGTCAAAGGATTTGTATATAATCAGGAGCTGCAGAAATGGGATGCCGTATCTGGCGTCAATGTAACGCTGGGACTTCCCATTATTCGTACATCGGTGGACCACGGTACAGGTGAAGATTTTGCGGGAGATGGAAGCGCAAGTCCCTTAAGCTTGCTTAACGCAATGGACTATGCAATCCGCAGAGCAAATGCGAAAGCAGGACGTGAGTAGGGCAAAAAGGAAAACGATACATGATAAAGTTATTGATTATTGCGGATGATTTTACAGGAGCCCTGGATACGGGTATTCAGTTTGTAAAAAAAGGAATAGAAACGCAGGTAGTCATTGGTACCCAATTGCAGTCGTCCCAGTTATCCGAAACGGCACAGGTTCTGGTGGTGGATTCGGAGACGCGGCCGCTGAATAGCCAAAAAGCTTATGACGTGGTGGCGCAGATCGTCCGTCAGGCCGTAACTCTTGGTGTGGAAGTGATCTATAAAAAGACGGATTCCGCGCTGAGGGGTAATGTGGGCAGCGAACTGGCGGCTGTGCTGGATGCGGCGTCCGGCCACAGAATCCACTGCCTGCTGGCATTTCCCGATGTGAACCGGGTGACGAAAAAGGGAATCCATTATATTGACGGCGTCAAACTGGAGGACAGCGGATTTGGCAAAGATCCTTTCGACCCCATGACCTGTTCTTATATACCGGATATCCTTGGAAAACAGACGGATAAACGGATTGCCGTTGTGGAAAAAGAGCAGCCCCTTCCCGGACAAACGGAGATGGCGGAAATTCTCGTCTATGATGCAGAGGAAAACGCAGATATGAAAAAGAGGGCCGGGCAGCTAAAGGAAAACGGAGAACTGCGGTTACTTGCGGGCTGTGCCGGGTTTGCGGCATTTCTTCCCGAGGCGCTGGGTTTAACCGGGAATTACAGGAAAGATATCGCCGCCACGGAGTCTTTTTTGGTGGTCTGCGGCAGTTTGAATCCTATTACCAGACAGCAGCTGATCTATGCCGGACAGCAGGGATTTTACAGAAAGACCCTGGGACCCGAAGAGAAATTATTCCCCGGCTTTTATGAAACAAAGGAAGGGCGGATGGCGCTGGATGCCCTGGCCGCCCAAATAGAGAAAGAGAGACGTGTGGAGATAGACAGCTTTGATCCGGAAGGCGGGGAAAGTACGGCGGAATTTGCTGACCGGAAGGGAATCGACCGGGCCGCCATCCGTTTTTCCATCAGCCAGTGCTGCGGAAAGATGGTAAAGTATCTGGTTGAGAAAAATTTGGATATGACCATCCTCATGACTGGAGGCGATACGCTGATGGGATTTATGAAGGAAATCGGCGTCAATCAGATTACGCCTGTGGCAGAAGTCGGTCAGGGAACCGTATTATCCAGATTGTACTGGAAGGGATGGGTATTACAGGTGGTTTCCAAATCCGGAGGCTACGGAGAGCCGGATGTGTTTGTGAAAACGGCGAAACAGATATTGAAAAACAAGTAAAAATCAAAGCAGCATGTGCCTGATACGGAACATGCTGCTTTTCTTATTTTTTCTTAGATTTTTTATTATTTGTCTCACTTTGTGCCTGGCTCATGCTCAGCGCTTTTTGCTGCATACGTTTGAAGAAACCAGGTTTCTTAGCCGGTACGGGCAGCGGGCCGCGGACGCCGCGCACATCTGTGATATAAATACCGCTTACGGTTGCTTTTACTTCTTTCTTAATCGGAATCTGATCAAAGATTTTCTCATCTGCCACCAGCGTCATAATCTTTGGTCCTATTTTTGCTTTGACGATGGGCATCTTGGACCGGCGCATAAGCTTAGGCGTCTGGTCGATGACCATCTGAGGAAGTCCAGAATTTTTAATGGGCAGCCGCTTCTTATCAATAACCAGCATTGAAATTGTCTGTTTCGCTGCGTCAATCTGCGCCTGTCTCTCATCCTGTTGCTTTTGGGCTTTGCGGCCAAGGAAGTAGAGGAGAACCAGAAGCGCAATAAGAATAATTGCGATAATTAATAAAATCTTCCACCACATATTAGAATATTCCTCCCGTTTGTCCTTTTCGTATAGAAAAATGTTTCACAAAGTTCATTTTAACACTGATAGAGGTAAAAGGCAATTAAAAAAATACGGAATTAGACTACAAAATTCTATAGAAAAATGGTAGAATGGGTATACGAGTGTGATTATGCCCATAAAGCATGTGAATACATAGATGGAACCGTATGAAAATTCGCAGATAGAAGGTAAACAGTATGAGTGATGAACGAAGGAATAATCAAAATCGAGGAAACGGAACAGGAAATGGACAGACAGGCAGACGAAGAACGGAAAGTACCCGGCAGGGTACAAAGCAGGAGCGTATGTCAGAGGAAGAACGGCGCAAACGGATTGAGCGATTGAAACGGGAACGCCGGAAACAGAGAAGAAGAAGGGCCTTGATGATGAGAGCGGCGCTGTTGGCGGTTGCGCTTTTGGTATTGATCGGACTGATCGTTTTTACTTCTTCCCGTATCCGCCGTTCCAAACAGAAGAAGGCGGAAGCGAAAGCGGAGCAGGAGCGGCTGATTCAGGAAGAGGAAGAGCAAAACCGCCTCCGCAAGGAAACCATTGAGCAGGCGGAAATCATTGCGCAGGGATATGATTACGACGGCGCCATTGAGTTATTGGAATCTCTGGATAATTATGACCAGGATGCGGATATCCTGACAACCATTGCCGGCTATGAGGCGGCGAAGTCCTCGCTGGTGGCTGTGAATATGAATGAAATTACCCATATCTTTTACCATTCACTGGTTGTGGACCCGGAACTGGCATTTGCAGGTAATGACAGCGTGGCAGCCGGCTTCAAACAGTGGATGACTACGGTAGATGAATTTAATGCCATTACGGAGGCCATGTATGAACGGGGTTACGTTCTGGTCGCGCTGCATGATTTGGTGAATGAGACGACGGATGAGGATGGTACGGTTCATTTTACGACGAATCAGATCATGCTTCCGGAAGGGAAAATCCCCTATGTGCTTTCGCTGGATGACCTGAGCTATTATCACAGCTATGACGGCCGGGGAATTGCTTCCAAGATGGTGTTGGATGAGAACGGAAAGCCAACCTGTGAATATATCCAGACGGATGGAACGACGGTTACCGGCGCCTATGACTGCGTACCGCTTCTTGACCAGTTTTTGGAAGAGCATCCGGATGCGGCATACCACGGAGCAAAAGGAACCATAGCGCTGACCGGATACAATGGCATTCTCGGTTATCGTACGGATATTTCTTATAAGACGGGTGAAAATCTGTCCGCCGACCAGCAGGAATGGCTGAATAATCATCCCGATTTCGATTGGGATCAGGAATGCGCCGAAGCCAAAAAGGTGGCGGAAGCTCTGAAAGAGGACGGCTGGACCTTTGCCAGCCATACCTGGGGTCATATCCGCGTCGGGGATGCCAGTCTGGAGAGTCTTAAGGCCGATACGGAGAAATGGCTGAATTATGTGGCGCCTCTGATCGGAGGTACCGATACGATTATTTTTGCCCATGGTCAGGATTTGGCCAGCTGGCATGATTATTCGGAGGATAATGAGAAGTTTACCTATCTCAAGAGTCAGGGCTTTAACTACTACTGTAATGTGGATTCCTCCCAGTATTTCTTACAGATTCGGGATAATTATGTAAGACAGGGCCGCAGAAATCTGGATGGTTACCGCCTGTGGAATGACGTACACGGAAGCAAGAATTATACCAGCGACTTATTTGATGCTTCGCAGATTCTGGATCCGGCCCGTACGGATATGCCGTCCTTATAATAGGATCATGGATAGAGGATAGGAGATTAGGATATGGCGGAGAACAAAGATTCCAGGAAAAAGCCGTCTCAGAGACCGGCGGAGACAAAGCGGCCTTTGAACACGGCTTCCAAACCTGGGCAGCGGAAGACGGAATCTGTAAAACGGACATCCGCAGATAAAAAGAATACGGAGAAGACGGCCCCAAAAGGCAGGACGGAAGAGGCAAGAAGAAAAACGCCTCCCAAACGTCCGGCAAAGGGCCCTACATTTATAAGACGGATACGCCGGTTTTGGAAGGCGGTCTCACAGGACCGTCAAATGCAGCTATACCTGGGCGGGGCAGTGGCTGTTTTGATTCTTCTGATTTTGCTGATTGTCGGAATTTCAAAAGCAGTATCCGGACACCGGGAAAAGGTAAAAGAGGAAGAAGAAGCGAAAAAGGAGGAAGAAAGTGGTGTTGTAATGGAAGAAGTGGATATTTCCACAGTCACCCACTTGTCCTTTAGTTCGCTGATCGCCAGTACGGAACTGGCCTTTGCACAGGAAGAACTGCAGGAAAGTGGAATGGCGGCCACCATAGATCAGGGACACCTGACTGTAAATGAATTTATGGCAGTGCTGCAGCAGCTTTATGACCAGGACTATATTCTGGTACGGCTTCATGATCTGGCCGTTGTTGACGAAAATTCGGATTCCGAAGCATTTTCCGATGACAAATTGATGCTTCCGGCCGGGAAAAAGCCCCTGATTATATCACAGCAGGATTTGAGCTATGACCTGGATTATTACGGAGTGGGGCTGGCGGATAAATTAGTTTTGGATGAGAACGGCTCCATCACCAGTCAACGGACCCGTCTGGATGGTTCCGTGGAAACCGGGGATTTGGATCTTGTGACCTGTCTGAACGCTTTTATAGAAGAACATCCCGATTTTCCCTATAATGGAGCAAGGGGCGTTTTGGGATTTACGGGGTATAATGGTATTCTGGGTTACCGGACCACCGATTATCTGGCGGCGGAAGAAGATAATAAATATGTGGGCCGCTTTGGTCTCTTTGACGTGGAATCAGAAAAAGCGGAAGCGGCGGCCGTTTTGGAGGTACTTCGCCAGCAGGGCTGGGAATTTGCCTGCAATGGATATGATAAAGTCAGCTACACAGATATCAATACGGTGACACAGGATGTGGAAGCCTGGAAAAACAGTACGGGTTCCCTTCTGGGAGATGTGGATATTTTATTATTTCCGTCTGGTTATGACATAGGCGGCAAAAACACGTACGATCAGGATAACGAGATTTATGCCTATCTGGAAGAGCAGGGATTTCGTTATTTCTGTGCTATGGATATCAGCGGTTCTTTTACGCAGAAAACCGCTTCCTATCTGCGCTGCAACTACCAAAATCTGGACGGATACCGGATGTATCAGGATTTAACCCAGGATACGGCCCGTTTTTCAGGGATTTTGGATTTTACGGATATCTATGACCAAACCCGTCCATCTTGGCAAAATGACTTTTCTTTTTCATAAAAGTATGGTATAAGATTAGGAGTGGATCCTTGATCTGCAAAAGTAATAGAAACTATAGAAGAAAGAAAAATAGGGTGTATAAATGAACCCCGGAGGTTATGTATGAAAAGACGTTTATGGATACTGATGCTTGCGTTGGGTTTGCTGACAGTGGCAGGCTGTGCGGACACTTCTTCGGATGATGAAGAGACGCAGGAGGCAAGCGTGACGGATGATGTGGAAGAGGAAGAGGGAGAGAAAGAAGACGATGCGGAAGAAGATACCCGTACAACGGCAGAAATCCTTGCGGAAGTAGATATTGATAAATGTGTGGTACTGGGTGACTATAAAAATATTACCGTTGAAAAGTCTGTGGAGGCCGTTACAGATGAATATCTGCAGAGTCTGATTGATGAAGATCTGGCTCTTTATCCGGTGGATGTTGCCGGCCGCAGCATTGTACAGGACGGAGATATTGTTAATATCGATTATGTAGGAACCATGGAGGGAGAAGAGTTTGACGGCGGCAGCGGTACCGGTGTGAATCTGACCATCGGCTCCGGCCAGTTCATTGCCGGATTCGAGGATGGACTGATCGGTAAAAGCAAAGGCGAGACGGTTGTGCTGGATCTGACCTTCCCGGAGGGATATACGGATTTGTTATCCGGAAAAGATGTGCAGTTTACGGTTACCATCAATGCCATCAAGCAGCCGCTGGAAGAGCCTACGGACGAATGGGTAGCTGCCAACATCGCAGGTTATTATACCGTAGAAGAATATGAGAATGGCCTGCGTGAGGAGCAGGAAGAGGCCAACGAAGAAACGGCGCTGAATCAGATGCGTTATAATTCCTGGATGCAGGTAGTAGATAACTGTACGATTCTGGAATATCCGGAACCCCTGATGGAGAAGGGCAGAGCGTTGTATGATCAGCAGGCGGAGTATTATGCCACCTTATGCGGCATGACCCTGGAAGAGTATGTGGAAGCCGCGGGTCTGACCATGGATGAATATGAAGAGAATAAAGAAGCGTATGCGGAGGAAATCACGGCGCAGACGCTGGTAAATTATGCGATTTGCCAGGTGGAAGGTTTTGAGATCGGTGATGAAGGCTATCAGCAGGAAGTCAATGAACTGCTGGAGACAAATGACTGTGAGACAGAAGAGGAACTGATCGAGGCCTATGGCCAGGATAATGTGGAGCAGAGCGCTATGCTGAACCGTGTCAGTGATCTGATTTTGGAATACGCGACGATCGTCGAAGTGGATAATACGACGGATACGGTTGAGACAGAAGACGAAGCGGATGAATCTTCCGAAGATGAGGATAATACTGCGGAGGATGAGGACGGCGATTCGGCGGAGGAATAGATTTCGTTATGGGAGAATTCAAAATAGAGAAGGGCGATATCACCACATATGCGGTAGATGCTATTGTCAATGCGGCTAACACCTCTCTCCTTGGCGGCGGCGGCGTGGATGGCGCCATTCACCGGGCGGCTGGTCCGGAGCTTTTGGAAGAGTGCAGGACGCTCAATGGCTGCGATACAGGAAAGGCAAAAATTACCGGCGGGTATAACTTACCTGCCCGTTATGTAATTCATACGCCGGGGCCAATCTGGCATGGCGGTGATAATTATGAGGATGTGCTGCTGAAAAGCTGCTATGAATATTGCCTGAAGCTGGCAGAAAGCCGTGAATTGAAAACGATAGCGTTTCCGTCTATCAGCACCGGCGTATATGGGTATCCCCTGGAGAAAGCGGCGCGTGTTGCCGTAAGCACGATTTGTGATTTCCTGAAATGGACCCAGGTGGTGGAACAGGTGACGATGGTATGTCACGGTGACCGGGCCTTTCGTGTTTATGAACAGGTGTATGAAGATTACCAAAATGGGATATTAGAAAGCAATTAAAGAGAATAGCGCAGTTATTGGAGTTTGCTTACAATGACTGCGCTTCTTTTTTTAAAGGAGGGTAAATGAAATGTTTTTGACCATTGATAAGTTTAAAAAGAGAGTGGAAGAGCTGAAAGGGCGCAGATATGTAGATGCGGTCTCCATAGCGCCTTTTGCGTCCAGGGAAGGTGAACGTGACAAAGATGAATGGTACCATGAACTTCCCGGGCCGGTAGAAGGAAGTCCTTTCGGTGTGGGTGACGTACTGAAAGGCCGGGATCACTATCTTTGGCTGGAGACGGAGACTGTGCTCTTACAGAAAAGAGAAGGCATGGAGGTCCTGGGCATCTTTGACTTCGGTGAGAATGATTTTGGCAATAAGCATGGTGTGGAGGCGCTTCTCTATGTGGATGGACATCCTTACCAGGGTGTGGATATCAATCACAGCGAGGTGTTCTTCGATGGTCTGGAAGGGCAGAAGGTCCGGCTGACCTTTTTGCTGTGGAGTGGTCTGGAAGGCGGACAGATCCCGCAGAATTTTTATCATCGGTGTCAGCGGGCGGATCTGGCTTATCTTCATAAGAGCACGGATCAATTGTATTATTTTGCCAGAGCGATTACGGAAAGTCTGGAACTGATGAGTCCTGATCAGGAGCAATATGAGGATTTAAAGGGTGTGCTGGAGAGAACGCTGGCGTATATCAACTGGGACGCGGATGCCTTCTACGCATCCGCCGACCAGGCATACGAGGTGCTGAAACAGGAGTTGAATCGTCTGGAAAAAAGAACGGATGTGACGGTTCATGTGGTAGGACACACGCACATTGACGTGGCGTGGCTGTGGCGGTTTAAACATACCCGTGAAAAATGCCAGCGCTCTTTCGCGACGGTGCTTCACCTGATGGAAAAGTACGATGAGTATCAGTTTTTACAGACGCAGCCGCAGCTTTATCAATATATCAAAGAAGATGTTCCGGAATTATATGACCGGATACGTGCAAGAATCGCGGATGGCCACTGGGAAGTGGACGGCGGCATGTGGGTGGAAGCCGACTGTAATCTATCCTCCGGGGAATCTCTGGTGCGGCAATTTCTGCTGGGAACCCGGTTTATCGAGCGGGAATTCGGAAAAAAGTGCGAATATCTGTGGCTTCCCGACGTGTTTGGTTATAGCTGGGCGCTGCCCCAGATTTTGAAGCAGTGTGAGATCACGACGTTTATGACGACGAAGATCAGTTGGAACCAGTTTAATACTATTCCGGATGATCTATTCTGGTGGAAAGGCATCGACGGAACCAAAATCATGACCTATTTTGTGGATACGCCTGCGGACGGAAAGCCCGTGGAGGCCCGCTTTTCCACCTACAATGGCGTGATCACGCCCCGTTCGGTCATGGGAAACTGGAAGAAATTTAAAAATAAGGAATTGTCGAAAGAAACGCTGTTGTCTTATGGCTATGGCGACGGCGGCGGCGGAGTGAACCGTGATATGCTGGAACTTCGCAGAGCCATGGATGTCATTCCCGGTATCCCCCATGTGAAGCCTTCTTCGGCAGGCGCTTTCTTCAGACGGATGCATGAAAAGCTGGAAAAGACAGACCGTTACGTACATACCTGGGATGGAGAACTGTATCTGGAATATCATCGCGGAACCTATACCTCCCAGGCTTATAATAAGAAAATGAACCGTTATCTGGAAAATTATCTGGCGCAGACGGAGTGGCTGGCTTCCATGGCCTATCTGCAAAATGGCAGGTATGACCGGGAGAAACTCAATCAGGCATGGGAATGCATTTTGCTGCACCAATTCCATGATGTCATTCCTGGCTCTTCCATACGGGAGGTGTATCAGGATTCCCGAATCAATTATGAAAGAGCGCTGGAGACCATTGATCAGGTGCGGGCAGAAACAGCCGCGGTGCTTACCGCTTCGGATGATTTTGTATACAGCATCTATTCCACAAATAGCTTTGGCGGGAAAGAATTGGTTACGATTCCTGTTTGCGAGGCGGGGTATTTTGCAGATGAGGATGGAAAGGTCCTTCCGGCGGCCAGGACGAAAGACGGTTATGAGGTGCTGACCGAAGTTCGGCCTTTCGGCGTGGCGGCAGTACGTTTTATACCGGAGACCGAGCCGCCGTGTCCTTGTTCGGATAGTCCCTTCATCTGGAAAAACAGAACACTGGATACCCCGTACTACCATATTGTCTGGAATCAGGCGGGCCAGATCAGTTTCCTCTATGATAAAGAGGCAGGGCGGCAGGTTTTGAGAGAGGGAGAAGCCGGAAATGTGCTGGAAGTATATGAGGACAGACCGCTGAATTACGACGCCTGGGATGTGGACATTTTCCATGTGCAAAAGATGGAGGAAGTTTCGGCAGCAGGTGAACCAGAGGTTTTAGAACAAAATGGGCTAAAAATAACATTGCTGTTTTCGTACCGGTATCACAATTCAGTTATCCGGCAGAAGGTTATGTTATATCGGGATTCCCGCCGCATCGACTTTGTGACGAAGGTGGACTGGCAGGAAGATCACCGGCTTTTAAAGGTAGCGTTCCATACGGATATCCGGGCGACGAAGGCCACGTACGATATCCAGTTTGGACATGTAGAGCGGCCGACCCACTGGAGCAATAGTTGGGATTGGGCCCGCTTTGAAGTGTGCGGTCATAAATGGGCAGACCTTTCCGAATATGGATATGGCGTCAGCCTGTTAAATACCTGCAAATACGGCCATAGCATCAAAGACCATGTCATGCGGCTTACTTTATTAAAGAGCGCCAAATATCCGGACGCCGCCGCGGATATGGGTGAGCATACCTTTACGTATGCCCTGTATCCCCATAGAGGCAGTCTCATGGAGGGAGGAACCGTGGAAGAAGCAAACCGTCTGAATCTGCCGGCGCAGGTAATGGCAGGTCGCTGGAAGGATGAAAGAAAAATCGTAGAAGTGTCCAGTCCGCAGGTGCAGATTGACGCTGTGAAGCTGGCGGAGGATGAAGATTGCCTGATTGTCCGGATGCATGAGTGCCGCGGCGGTCAGGACCATGTGATTATGAGGTCACAATACGATGTGTCGAAGATCGTTCCCTGTAACTTACTGGAACATGATTGCGGCGAAGCGGTTATGGGTAAGCGGGTGGAATTTGTGATCAGGCCGTTTGAAATCCGGACATGGAAATTGTATCTTGGAAAACAGGAGGGTTGAAACATGGGTCAGGAAAACTATGAAAAGCAGCATTTGGCAAAAATACAGAAGGCGCTGCAGGCGAAACGAATCGAATTTTCCTATGTGGAAGAAGATGGCTGCGCAAGCATCGATTTTCAGTTCCGGGGTCTGAGATATCATATCTGGGAATTTGAGGATGAAGGCGAGTGGGGCGTAGAGACGAATGTCTATATCGCCGGCAGAAGCCAGGAAATTCTGGGAGATTATGATGAAGAAATCTCCCAGTTGATACTTGGCTGGCCTGAAATGATTGTCACGAAATAGGTTTACATAAGAAACTGAATAATACAGAAGGCTGCGTAGACGGCCAGCAGGATGATACCCTGCAGACGTGTCAGCTTTCCTCTTACCAGTGCGGGCATAGTCAAAAAGAGCATAACAAAAAGCATAACCGGAATATCCATAATCAAAGAGGCGTTGTATCCGGCGATGGTGGAACTTTGGGGAATGTCAAAGGGCGACAGGGTGGTGGCTACACCTGAAACCAGCACCAGATTAAACAGGTTGGCGCCGATGACGTTACCGAGGGAAAGAGAACCGTGCCCCTTTGTCAGAGAAGTAATGGCTGTTACCAGTTCCGGAAGAGACGTTCCCAGAGCTACGAACGTAAGGGCGATGACGGATTCCGGAACACCCAGGGCCTGGGCGATCAGAGTTCCGTTGTCAACCAGCAGGTTGGCCCCTGCCGCAATCAGGCCGGCGCCGATGACTAAAAGCACTAAATCTTTGCCAAAGCTATTTGGCTGATTGGCATCCGGAATTTCCGCCGGAGAATCCTTTTCGGCAGGCTGCGGCTGATTTTTCATCTGCCTGACTGTGACTGCCATATAAATAACGAAAAGAAGTAAGAATCCAATACCGGTCATGCGGCTGAAATGGCCGCTGATATAGGCCGTCAGGGCATAGAAGACAGCGGAAATAAAGAAGAAAAGAACCGGTGTCGTCATAGTCTTTTTGTCCACTTTACAGGGCTTGATGGCAATGGTCAGGGCAGCGATCAGAGCTGTATTACAGATGATGGAGCCGATGGCATTTCCATAAGCGATCTCACCGTGGCCGCTGACAGCGGAAGTGGCGGATACCATGACTTCGGGAAGTGTCGTGCCGATGGAAACGACGGTGGCGCCGATCAGGATATCCGGGACATGAAAGGTCTGCGCGATACCGGTAGCACCGTCTACGAACCAGTCTCCGCCCTTAATTAATAGAACAAGACCAATGATGAATAATAATACGGGAATGAACATGTCTTAAGAACTCCTTTCCTGCTTATAGGATTCCCTTAATAAAGATTTCGATACCGATCAAAATCAGGATGACACCTCCTAAAATACCGGCTTTATTGACTTTTGTAAAGAGCTTTGTGCCAAGTTTTCCGATTTCGAGACCGGTCATACAGATAACGAAGGTTACGGTGGCGATGATCAGGGAACAGACCAGGGCCATGACCCAGCCATAATCAGATATGGTAAATCCTACGGAGAGCGCATCGATGGAAGTGGCCACGCCTTGCAGAAACAGTGCGCCAAAGCCCAGCGTTTTCGTGCAGGTTTCCGCATGGCCGGGTTTACATTCCTGCCTGCATTCCCATATCATGCTGATGCCAATATAAGAAAGAAGGATAAGGGCAATCCAGGGAATCAGCTTTTCAAATGCCCGGAAATACTGTACGATGGTGTGAACGCAAACCCAGCCAGTCATAGGCATCAAAGCCTGGAAGATGGCGAAGGTTCCGGCGATCGTACACATTTTGCCTCGCCTCATCTGCGGTTCATTCAATGCATTGGCAATGGATACGGAAAAGGCGTCCATAGCCAGCCCTATGCCAAGCAGGATACTATTCATGAAAAATAAAACATTCCAATTCATCAAGTCTCTCCTTTGTCTTTAGAATCATATGGAATAGTTTCCGATTTATGCCATAAACAAAGCGGACGGTTCCACTTCTATATATGCGGGCAGCTCCACTTCTACATATGCAGGTAGTTCTGCTTCTATAATATACAGGCAGCGCCGCTTCTGCGTTTATACCATAAAAAACGGATAGGCAGGGCAGCCTATCCGGTAATTCCACGATTTTATGCAGAGATCACCATGTATATAGCCGCACTGCGATATACATGAGTCTCGTAATTTAAAACAAGCCAGACCAAAGGTCAGTATGTTGACTTGCTACGTCAAAATGGCGCTTACTACTCCCTCATGAGTAATTGACTCACTTATTCTAGCAAGCGTCACTTTGATTAGTCAATACTAACATATGGTAAATTAACCCTTTAATCCGCGGGACTGGCGATCCATATCTTCGATAACAATATCGTAGATTTCACCCAGCGTTGAGCAATATTCCAATACCTTCCACGGTTCATTGGTGTGGAAGTGGATTTTGATCAGGTCCTCATCTCCAACAGCCAAAAGGCAATCCCCCTTAAAGTTCTCTGTAAAATAATCGCTGATTTCATCTTCGTCCAGATTTTCACCTTCGATCAAAAGCTGTGTATCGTACTTAAATTCAAGCATCTCTTGTTCTCCTTTCTGGTAAGCTTACACTAGCCATTATATTATACAGGAAAATTGGAAAAATGTACACCCTGGTTTTTGCCGCGCAATTTAGGCCGCTGCCGGCAGCCGTTAAGCGGCCGCCTGATGTCGTTTAAAGTTTTTTACCGGGATTTGCGCCAGTATGATAGCGGCGAAAATCAAAACGCAGCCGGCCAGTTCTTTCACACCCAGGTATTGATGCAGCAGGAGCCATCCGGCTAGTACGGAAAAGACAGATTCCAAACTCATAAGCAAAGATGCCACTGTCGGATGTACATTCTTTTGTCCGATGATCTGCAGTGTATAGGCCACGCCGCAGGACAGACACCCGGCGTAGAGGATTGGCAGCCAGGTATTCCAGGTTAAGAGGGCCGGGGCCCAATCCCGGATGCCGGATAAAGAATGGCGCATGTCCACAAAAAACATAGGAATGGCCGAAAGGCAGCCGCAGGTTAAAAATTGAAGGCAGGCCAAACGTACGCCGTCCACCCGGGGCGAAAAATGATCGACCAGCATGATCTGCACAGAGAAACATACGGAACAGATGATCAGCAGCGTATCGGAAAACTGTAAGCGGAATGTGCCGCCCATACATAACAGGTAGAGTCCAATAACCGTAAGTAAAACACCGAGCCAGATATTCCAGCTGCATGCCCGTTTCAGAAACAGGCCCAAAATGGGAACAAAAATAACGTAGCAGGCAGTCAAAAATCCTGCCTTTCCCACCGGGGTTCCCAGATTGATGCCCACTTGCTGCACGTTGGAAGCGATGCAGAGGGCAATACCGCAGCTGACACTGCCGGTGATTAGTTGTTTGCGGTCTTTGGCCGTAACCGGTTTGTTTTTGGATAGCCCGGCTTTGTCAAGGACGCAGATAACCGGAAGCAAAACAGCGGAACCGATCAGGTTACGAATGCAGTTAAAACTATAAGGGCCAATGGCATCGCCGCCTTCACTTTGAGCCACGAAGGCGACACCCCAAATAAGGGCTGCCAGAACCAGTAATAAAGCGTTGCGTATTTTTGCGAATTTCATTTGTACACTCCTTACGGTATTTCTTGTATACTGCGTACGCCGTAATTTATAACGGCGTATTGGATTTCAGGGAACGCAGATAACGGATACAGGAAAGGGCGGCCTTAGCGCCTTCTCCCACGGCCACGGATACCTGTAAAATTCCTCCGATGCAGTCACCGGCCGCGAATACTCCCGGAAGGCCTGTATCCATCTGCTCATTGACAATGATTCGGTCGTCCTGAAGCTGTATGCCAAGCTTTCTGGCCAGATCGCTGCCTTTGGCCGTACCAATGGCCACGAAGAGACAAGCCACATCCAGGCGGCTTTGATCTTCGAAAACGATAGATTCCAATACGTCCTCTCCGGCCAGATTGGAAATCGGCGAGGTAATGACCGTAACTTCCGGCGGAAAGGTTACAGTAGGCTGGATTCCTCCGGTGACAACCGTTACGCTTCCCACAATGGGAAGCAGTTCCTTAACCTCGTGAAGCGCATACTCGCCGCTTCCCAGAACGGCCACCGGCTGTCCGCGGAAGAAAAAGGCGTCACAGATGGCGCAATAGCTGACGCCGTGACCCTCCAGGCGGTCTAAGTTGGGAATGGGCGGCCGCTTACGAGAGGTTCCGGTTGTTATGATGATAGCGCGGGCGGATAACCTGGTGGACGCCGTGGAAATGGTATAGTTTCCATCCCAGGAAATACCTACCACTTCATCCTGTAATAAATGTCCGCCTAATGCGGCAACCTGTTTCTTCCCGTTTTCTACCAGTTCATTTCCGGAAAGGGGGCGCTCCAGGCCAAAATAATTTTCGATTTTTTCCGCCCGCCCCAAAGCGCCGTTATCTTTTCCTATGACAGTAACGGAAAAACCGGCCCGTAGTATATAGAGTGCGGCAGACAGGCCTGCGGGGCCATTGCCGATAATAACAACATCCTGCATGTTCGAACCTCCTATGATAATTCTATGCGCGCATCCATATAAAAGATGCACCATATTAGTATAGTAGCTTCGGAGGAAAAATGTAAAGGCCTTCTTATGGAACTTGCAACTTTTTTTGTTCCGTAATAAGATAAGAGGAGATGTGCAAAAGAGTAGTATTGCAGGATGGCAACAGGAACGCAGAAACTGCATAAGAAAGATGGCAAAGAAATTGCATAAGAAAGATGGCAAAGAAACTGCATAAGGAAAGGAAGAATGTGGATATGGCAACGGAACGTTTATTTTATAGAGACCCTTATTTGACCGCCTGCGAGGCCCAGGTATTGGAGTGCAGGGAAGAAAAGAAAGGATATGGGATTCGGCTGAATCAGACCGTATTCTATCCTGAAGGAGGCGGACAGCCGGCAGATATTGGCCAATTAGGTAATGTCCGGGTTGTGGATGTCCGGGAGAGAGAAGGCGAAATCTGGCATATGACGGATGGGGCGCTGGAAACGGGCAGTATAGTTACGGCGGCCACTGATTGGAATCATCGTTTTGATCTGATGCAGAACCATTCCGGTGAGCATATTGTAAGCGGCATCATTCACGAGCGGTACGGATATGATAATATTGGCTTTCATATGGGTCCTGAGACCATTACCATAGACTTTAACGGAGAAATACCGGAGGAAGATTTAAAGGAGATCGAACTGGCGGCAAATCGTTATGTCTGGGAAAATCATGAGATGGAACTTCTTTTGCCTACGGAAGAAGAACGGGAACGGATGACTTACCGCAGCAAAAAGGCATTGAGCGGTCAGGTGCGTATTGTGAACTGGCCGGGCGCCGATGTATGCGCCTGCTGTGGTGTGCATGTGGCACGGTCGGGGGATATCGGGCAGATCATTTTGGTTTCGTCCCAGCGGGCCAAAGGAGGGATCCGGATCGAGATGATCTGCGGCGGCCGCAGCCTTGCCTATACAAACCGGATTAAGGAGCAGAACCGTCAGATTTCCAATCTTCTTTCTGCCCGGTGGACAGACACTGCCAAAGCGGTGGAGAAATTGCAGGAGGATTACCTGTCCATGAAATTTCGTATGGTGGGCATGGAATTTGACAAGATCGCGCGGATGGCAAAAGAGGCGGAAGGAAAAGGGAATCAGCTGATTTTTGATGATCAGCTTTCCCCGGATAGCGTGCGGAAGCTGGCTTCTGAGGTCATGGAGACGTGCGGCGGCTTATGCGCCGTATTTTCCGGCAATGACGAGAACGGATACCGCTATGTAATGGGTAAAAAAGACGGTGATTTACGTGCCTTTGTAAAAGAGATGAACCAGATTTTGGCAGGAAGGGGCGGCGGAAAACCGTTTTTTGTGCAGGGCTCCGTACAGGCAAAACGCGGCGCCATCGAAACCTTTTTTGAAACACATACGTGATTTTGCGGCAGATGTAAATGGAGCGCAAGGTGAATACAATTTGTGATACCAGTAAGGATTATAAAATCTATCAAACGACCGGACAGCCGGCCAAAAAGCTGAAAGCGGCGCTTACGGTCTATCTGTCCGGCGCGCGTGATCAGGCATGGCAGGACTGCAGGGGCTATATAAGGGATCGCAGGCGGCCAGCCTGGGAATTGCTGATCCGGGAAGAAAATCTGGATGGGCTGGAACAAATTTGGAAAGAGGGCTGGATAAGCGGTGAAGTGTTAATACAGAGTATCCGGCTGGCGGTTGATTGCGGAAAGCGGGAAAGTCAGCTTTGGCTGCTTTCGAAAAAGAAACAAAGAGGATCAGGGAATACGGGGCCGGATGATCAGCATTATGGTTTTCCGTTTACATCCGATGCGTTAAGCGCCATGGCGCCGTCTCAGTCAGATGTGGGAGGCGAGATTCGCAAGATTTTGGAATTGCAGCTTAGCCGAAAGATCCCATCCCTGCCATCTGCGTTTCCTTATTTGCGTTGGAGGCCGGTGAAGGAAGGGGGACGGGAGACAAAAGCGTATGCGATGGCGGCCGACGGACAGCAGTTGTTTTACTGCCTTCCTCTTTTAGAACAGTTATTTCTGACAGACATGGCGGCTTTAGAACGAACATACCTGCATAGTTTGTTTCACTGCCTGTATCTTCACATGTTGCCGCCGGCGGATGTCATGAGGTCAGAAGGAAAACAGCGTATGGCCTGGAATCTGGCGGCGGATATTGCCGTGGAATGGGCGCTGGATGAAAGCGGCTGGCTGGAGGTGGATGCGCTGTATGAAAAGCGCAGAGTCTGCTATGAAAAGATTGCGGAGCAATATGAAAGGCGGGATACCGGTACCTGTTATCGCTGGGTAATGTATCAGATGAAACAGATAGAACAGCCAGCGCAGATCGGATGGGCAGAATTTTCGGAAGCGGCAGAATCCGTGAAATGGAAAGAAATGACCGCTCTGTTTGCGCGGGATGATCATCGGTTTTGGTATTGCGGCGGGCAGGAAGAAAAGCGAACTACGGATGAGGGCACGCTGCTGGATACCTGGTCACGGGCGCGAACGGCGCTTTCTCTGGGTGAAACATTGGGAAATTCCCAGGCAGGCCGCCAATCCGGCGGAATAAGGGAACCGTATCAAACCCGTAAAAAGAGTGTCTATGATTATCGGAAATTTCTCCGGCGCTTTACCATATGCCGGGAAGAAATGCAATTGGATATGGAAAGCTTTGATCCAATTTCCTATTATTATGGAAGAAAACGGTATGGAAATGTGCTTTTGATGGAACCGTTGGAAACCACGGAAATGAATCGTTTGGAAGAGTTTGTTATTGCCATCGATACTTCCGGTTCCTGTTCGGCGGCTATGGTCAGCCGTTTTTTGGACGAAACGTATGCAATTCTCAGCAACAGAGAAAATTTTTTTCGCAAGATGAACGTACATATGATACAGTGTGATTCTGTGGTTCAGGACCATCAAAAAATAACCAGCGAACAAGAGTGGAAGGATTATCTGGAACATGTGACCATACAGGGGCGGGGCGGAACGGATTTTACACCGGTGTTCCGGTTAGTAGATGAATTGCTTGTGAAAAAAGAAATCCGCCATCTGAAGGGATTGCTTTATTTTACCGATGGAGACGGGATATATCCGCGCAGTAAGCCTGCATATGACACTGCATTCGTATTTCTGAACCGGAAACTGGAAAAACAGAAAGTCCCCAACTGGGCGCTGCGTCTGAATCTGGATTTGAAAGAAATTTAAAAGAGGTTTTAAAGCGTTTAGGATGCATAAATAAACAGGTTTGCCGGGAAAGTTCCGGTGAAAATCAGATATAGAAAATCAGATATAGAAATTCAAATATAGAGTTTCAAATATAGAGATTCAAATATGGAGATTCAAATATAGAGATTCAAATGGAAGGGAATCAATATGAATATTCAGGAAGCGAAACAGGAACTGATCCATACGATACGGGCCTATACGGATCGGGATGAGATGGGAAATGACCGGATTCCCCGCATTCATCAAAGGCCGGTACTGTTAATGGGACCACCGGGAATCGGCAAGACAGCCATTGTCAGCCAGGCGGCCGAAGCCTGCGGCGTCGGTCTGGTTTCTTATACGATTACCCATCATACACGCCAAAGTGCGGTGGGGTTACCTCTGATTGAGACGAAAAAATATAACGGGCAGGAAATATCCGTAACAGTCTACACCATGAGCGAGATTATTGCTTCTGTTTACGATACCATGGAGCAGACGGGCTGTCAAAGCGGCATATTGTTTATTGACGAGGTAAACTGTGCCTCGGAAACCTTGGCGCCCACCATGCTGCAGTTTTTGCAGGCAAAGACATTCGGTAATCATAAGGTTCCCCGTGGCTGGGTTATTGTGGCGGCGGGAAATCCTCCGGAGTACAATAAATCGGTCCGCGAGTTTGATGTGGTCACTCTGGATCGTGTAAAGAAAATTACGATTGAGGTGGATTATCAGGCATGGAAGAAGTACGCGGCTGCCCGCGGGATTCATGGGGCCGTCCGGTCCTATCTGGAAGGAAAACCGCAGTATTTTTACCGGGTAGAGCAGCATCCGGATGAGAAGGAGTTTGTGACGGCCAGAGGATGGGAGGATTTGAGCCTTCTATTGACCGAATATGAACGATTGGATGTAGAAATCACCAGAGATTTGGTGGAGCAGTACCTGCAGTGCCGGGAGATTGCGGCAGATTTTACTTCATATTATCATTTTTACCGGGCCTTTCAGGAAAATTATCGGGATTTGCTGGGGGAACTTCTGGGTGATGGAGAACAGATTGCGGGGCAACCCCCTCTGCCAACCCTATCTTTAGATAAGCAATTGACGTTGGCAGAACTCCTGATTTCCGGTGTTACGCAGTCCTGCGTTTCCTGGCAGCAAAAAGCACGATGCGTCGGCAATCTGCGAAAGGCAGAAAAAATCTGGGAACGGCAGATACCAAAGAGGCCGTTTTGTGATCAAATGTCCGGGGAAAATCCGGATGCCTGGATGACGGATTTTCTGGAGGGCAGAAGGAAAGCCATTCGAATTCAGGAGGAGCTGGAGACAATCACGGAAGAAGAGGCTGCTCGGGAGGCCTGGGCCAATGAACGGTTAAGAGAAATTTTTACG
Organism: uncultured Hoministercoradaptatus sp.; assembly: GCA_964427045.1. Classification (GTDB taxonomy): domain Bacteria; phylum Bacillota; class Clostridia; order Lachnospirales; family Lachnospiraceae; genus Oliverpabstia. The sequence goes on from CAYRTA010000001.1 coordinate 49,553, forward strand.
GAACTGCAAATCCAAAAGCTTAACGGGAATTCAGATGGTGATGATCATAGAAGTACGGACAATGCATTGCAGTCATATGCAGAGTGGGTACGTCAGGGAGCCGATATGGCTGTTGGTAAATGGGAGACCGAGGTATCCCAGGAAGCAATACGATGTGGAAAGAAGCTGGACCGGATTCTGGGCTGGCTGTGGGAGAATTTTGGCGAAGGCCCGGCGTTTTTGGCTGCGTTGGAGTCCTTTACCGCTCATGAGGCTTGTATGGAAATTATTAGCGGCCAGGAATGTCCGGTTTACGAACAGTTTTGCGGTTTATTATTAATCTCGGACAGAAAAAAGCGGTTGAAAGAGCAGGTATTACGCATCCAGAATACGGAATTATAAGGAACAAACCGGAGAAACCGGATGAAAAGCGGCGAATAGATAAGTAACTGACAGATAAGTAATGGGTAAATAAGTAATGGATAAATAAGTAATGGATCGATAAGCAGCGGACAGAAACCAGAAAATGAAAAATAGCAAAAGTAAAGCGTTTTCTGATTTCTGTCCATGAATAAATGGGACTGGATGCTGTAATATGGGAAAGCCCATTGGCTGACAATGGAAAGCCAGCAGATATATGGTCAGTTTCCCATGGAAGGTAATTGCTGATACCAGTAACCAAAAACACCGGGCTGGTGGTCGGCATTATGAGCCGGTTTGAAATGAACATAGCCAAATATATTGGCAAAATGTCGTTCCTGATCGTCGAAGACACCGGGAACGCAGAGAACCCACGGACCAGGGGAACCATCTGGCGAATGCCCATATCTCCCAAGAAGAAAATGATGATAGCATTGACAGCCCCGTAACAGATAAGGGTCAATGTTTATGGGTATACGATATTTTGGCAGGTCAGATATACTGTTTGCGGATAGCTGTATACAAGAATGTATTTCATCATCGAAAAAGGGCCATACCTTTGCAGCGCCTTCCATGGAAAGAATGGAAGGATCGGGTGTCGCGGCTGGTTCTTCGTCATCTGCAACTACAAGCTGGGGAGCCGCGGAGATGGGCGTATGAACCTCCGTAGTAGAAACAACAGTCGTATTTGGCTCAGGCTCATCGGAAACCGCGGGATTACTGGCCGCAGGAGTTGGTTCCTCTACGGAAGCTGCCGTTAATTGCGGCTGCGCGGCCGGATGATAAATCGTAAAACGATTTGGGTCAATATCCACATCTTTCCATGCGGTTCCGAAGAAAAGACCATTGTCCGAAGTGAGGATAATACCGCCCAGTTCTTCGTAATTGTACGGTGTATCTGCAACCTGTGACCGGTGAAAGGTGTAAACACCCTGTGCGACACCCTGGCGATAGGCTGCGGTTCCCAACAAAATTCCTGTCAAAAGTCCATTTTCCGGGACAAAAGCATAGACCTGAAAATTGGGCGCGAAGGGAAAGGGCGGCAGCCGCAGGGAACATTCCATGCGGCAAAGGTTATCCCGGACTTCCATGCGGGTGAATCCGCAATTTCGGGATTTTTGATGGTTTTTGTACTCATATAGGTAAGATAGAAAGCGTTGGTAGTCAGACATTAGGACACTTCCTTTCCTGGTGGCAGTCAGTTCATAAACTGACATAAGACTGAGTTCCTACTATACATATGAAAAAATAAAATTTCATATGCAAAAAAAGGAGAAGACTGTGGGGCAGAAAATGATGGAACAAAAAGAAACAGAATCAAAAAAGATGGAACAGATAACAAAAGAGCAGGAAAAATATATGCGGGAGGCAATTCGGCAGGCCAAAAAGGCCGAGGCCCTTAAGGAAGTGCCGATTGGCTGCGTAATTGTATATGAAGACCGTATTATTGCCAGAGGCTATAACCGTAGAAATACGGATCGAAATACAACGGCCCATGCGGAAATTAACGCGATTCGAAAGGCCAGTAAAAAACTGGGAGACTGGAGACTGGAAGGTTGTACCATGTATGTGACGCTGGAGCCCTGCCAGATGTGCGCCGGCGCCATTGTGCAGGCCAGAATTGACCGGGTTGTAATCGGAAGTATGAATCCGAAGGCTGGCTGCGCCGGATCCATTCTGAATCTTTTGCAGATGGAACAATTTAACCACCAGGTAGAAATTGTCCGCGGTGTATTGGAAGAGGAATGCAGCCAGATGTTAAGTGGATTTTTTCGGCAATTACGTGTCTGGAAAAAAGAAGTAAAGGGTAAGTAAAAGGAAGAGCACCTCAATAGATGTGCCTTATATCAATTCTTCCGTCTTGAAGATTGTATAGCCTTCGTAGTAGTAGCTGTGGTCGATGCCTTTCATATATACTTCCCGGCTGTGGATGTCATCGGTGAGGGCGGCTTTTAAGATATGCTTAATTTCAATATCTCTAATAGGGCTGCGTTCCATGGCAAGCAGGTAATCCTCTTTATCAATTCTGCTCCAGTCCACAACCTTGCCGAGTTCCTTTTTAAAAATTAAATCTAACCAAATACGAGTGCTGCGTCCATTTCCTTCTCTGAAGGGATGGGCGATATTCATTTCCACATACTTCTCAACAATCTCATAAAAAGTGGACTGCGGCATTTTATCGATGTTTTTTAGCGCGGCTTCCAGGTATATAAGGGGAGCAAAGCGAAAATTGCCCTTTGCTAGATTAACCGTTCTGAGTTCTCCGGCGAAGCTATAAATCTCGTCAAAAAGGAATTTATGAATTGCTTTCAGAGCGGAAAATTTTCCGGCCTCTAATCGGTTAAGCATTCCGCTTTCAAAAAGTTCAAGTGCCTTTTTCTTGCTAATACGTTCTTCCTCGCGGGCTAGATCGGCAGAGTTGGTAAGTCCCAGTTTATTTTCAAGTGCCATGGCACACCTCCATCATTTTAACCTTCTGTTTTTGTGAAAATAGAATGATATCATAATTATCATATCGCTATACCTTTCATAAATCAAGGCTTAGCGTTACCTGGATATAAACATGCTCCTCATACGATCGATCGTTTGGACGATTCCGTGATCTATCATATGAGGAGCATATTATAGAATATCAATCGAGAGCAGCCTTATCATCCCTGCGATAAGGCTGTCCTTTTTGTGACGGAGATGGAGAGATTTGAACTCTCGCGCCGGTTACTACCGACCTGCCGCATTTCGAGTGCGGTCCCTTCGGCCTCTTGGGTACATCTCCATGGCGTTTTTAACCGCCTTTTCATTATACTTCCCCTTTGGCGTTCCGTCAATCCGTTATTTTTCTTCTGTTACTTCTGTTCTCCCCCCTTCTGCCGCAGGTATATTTTCCCTGTTCCTGCAATTACGCTTTTTCCTGATTGTTACAACTGTTTGATGCTGTATCGCTCTACCAGCGTGGTGCAAACCTTGATGGTGAATGGTTCAGGTAACTGGCCGTTGATTTTTTCCACCAGACGCCGCATGGCCAGTATGCCCATTTGCTGTTTGGGAACATGCATGGTGGTCAGCGGCGGATCCATCAGTTCACAGGTGGGCATATTATCAATACCGATGATGGAGATGTCCTCCGGTATTTTATAACCGCTTTCCTTGAGCGCTCGCATGGCAGATAGGGCGATGATATCGTTGTCGGCAAAAAATGCGGTAGGGAGCGATGGGTTCGAAGCCAGAATTTCTTTCATTTCTTTATAGGCCTCATCTACGGTGGGTGTCAGTTTGTATTCCGAATCCGGATGAATCTGAAGTCCGAAATGCTCCAATTCTTTATAAAACCCATCTTTTCTCTCGGAAAAATTATTAATATGAAAGGCGGAATGGAGATAGCCAATCTGCCGGTGGCCTTTTTCGATCAGATAACGGGTCGCGGAGGAAGCAGTCTGTGTATTGTCAATGATAATGGTATCCAGCGATAGCCGTTTAAAGTAACTGTCCAGAAGTACAATGGGCTTTCCGAGCGCCGTAAAAGGTTCAATATTTTCGATGGACATTTCTGTTGCCAGTAAAATAAGACCCTTACACTGACCAGAGTGAATCAGAGGGAGTGCCGTTGAGATATCATCTCCCTCGTTGAAATAAACTATCAGGAGATTATAGCGGTAGCTTTTGGCCGACTGTTCAATACCTTCGATCAATTGTGAGAAGAAAGGGGTATCGCCGACAACTTTTCCGTGTTTCAAATAAATCATAAAATAAATGAATTCTGAAATAGAAGACTTTGTCGGAAAATCGGAGGATTCGATTCCCAACTCATGAATTTTATTCAGAATAAGCTTGCGTGTGCTTTCACTGATACCAGGTTTGTTATTCAGTACCATAGAGATCGTGGAGGGGGATACACCAAGCATCTGAGCTAAATCTTTTGATTTCATGCTGATTTTCATCATTTCACCCATGACGCTTTTATGCGTTCTTTCTATGTTTTCTTATTATTTCTTTTTGCGTATGCATATTACATCCTGTTTATGATTATAAAAGATAATTTCTGTTTGTCAATTAAATTCTTCTAAATAATTTAATAAATTTAGTAAAGAAAATTGCATGGCAAGAAAATCAAAATAAGCTGATTTGTGGAAATCCGACAAAAAATAATTAATCAAATTGTATAAAAATAGTATTGAAAATATGCTAAAAATAGAGTATATTTAACACATCATATAAATATTTAGTAAATCAATTTAAAAATGGAAAATATTTCCAACTAAATATTTAGACTAATTTAAATAAATTGACGTCAAAAATTTAAATTAAAAATAACGCTACAAAAGAAAACGACAACTTCATTACTAGAAGGAGGATTATTCATGAAGAGAAGAGTGTTAAGTGTACTTCTGGCAACTGGTATGATAGTCAGTATGCTGGCAGGCTGTGGATCGGACGGACAGGAGTCTACAGATGATACGAATACGGCAGACCAGGCGGAGGATACGGAGGGAACAGATAGTTCGGATGAGGCAGTTTCCATTAGTTTCTGGTCTCTGGCGTCGAGAAAAGAGTTTGAAGATGCCATCATTGAGGCGTACATGGAACAGCATGATAATGTAACGATTACGGCAACCTATTATTCCACAGATGATATTAAGGCAAATCTGAAAGTGGCTGCTTCTTCAGGTACTATGCCAGATATGTGGTACAACTGGGGCGGAAGTCTGGCCAGTTATTATCCGGCCAACGATCTGACCTATGACCTGACGGATGTGGCCGCGGAAAATGGCTGGGATGAAAAATATTTAACTTCTGCTTTGGAACTGTGTACGCTGGAGGGTCAGTTAAGTGGTATTCCTCAGAGCATTGCTACCATGACCATGTGGTATAGAAAAGATATTTTTGAACAGTATGATCTGGAGGTGCCCACGACCTTTGAAGAGCTGGAGCATGTCTGTGAAGTATTGAAGGAAAATGGTGTGACACCATTTGCCACGGGCGGTCAGTATGGATGGCATGTGGCCCGCTATCTGCAGGATTTGATCGAATATTATGGTGGTGCTGAGGAACATGACGGACTGAATCTGATGACAGAGGACTGGGCTTCCTCCGAAGCAGTTACAAAGGCATTGGAGAAACTTCTCGACTGGGAAGAAAAGGGATATTTCCAGGAAGGCTTCCTGACAGAGGATCCCAATGATTGCAGAATATATGTATACAATGGAACCTGTGCTATGATCATTGACAGTCAGACCATGGCAAATCAGATTATTCTGGCGGAGCAGGATCCCAGTCTGTACGGCTTCTTCGGATTCCCGACAGAATCGAATGCGGATGGTACCGGCCGTGTGGCAGCCTATGTGAAGATGACACAGGTTAATAAGAATGTTACGGATGCTCAGTTGGAAGCGATTCTGGATTTCTGGGATTTCTATTATGATGAAGCTTCGAATCCATCTTATACAAGCGTAGAACAACCTACCGCGATTATCGGCGCGTCAGTACCGGAAAACTATGCGATTTCCGAAGGTACGCTGGAACTGATGGACAGTGTTGGTATCTATACCCAGATTGATCAGGCGCTGCCTGCAGAGGTGTTTGATCAGGTAACGGTGGCACAGGATGGTTTGGCAACCGGTGATTTGACTCCTGAAGGGGCGGCCGAAACGATTCAGACAGCCATCACTTCCTATCTGGCAAATAATTAATGAGAAAAAACTTTGCGTAACCAGAGGGGGCTGTACCTAAGGGTATGCCCCCTCTTCTATGAAAGGGGTATTTATTTTGAGAAACAGAAAATCAAAATTAACATCCTACCTGTTCTTGCTGCCGGCGTTTATTATTTTCAGTTCCGTGGTGGTGTTTCCTACGATTTATTCCTTTTATCTGAGTTTCTTTTCCTGGAATGGTATCGGGCCTAAGACCTTTATCGGTCTCGGAAACTATATCAACCTGATCACCGTTGACCCGGTGTTTTTAACGGCATTGAAAAATAATCTGATCTGGATCGTATTGACGGTATGTTTTACGGTTACGGTATCCTTATTTTTGGCGGTGGTTTTGAATCGGCATTTTAAGGGACGGGTCATCTACCGGGCCATTTTCTATATTCCTTATATGCTTTCCTGGGTTGTGGTCGGCGTGATTTGGAAATGGATGTACAATCCGAACATGGGATTCATCAATGAATTTTTGCAGATATGGGGAATAAATACACAAAAGCTGACCTGGCTTTCCAACCAGAAAATAGCCCTTTACTGTGTATATGTGGCAGCGCTCTGGCAGAGTACCGGGCAGCCGATGATCCTGTTTTTGGCCGGATTGCAGACGATTCCTTCCGATATTCTGGAAGCGGCCACCATCGATGGCGCAGGGAAAGTAAAGGCATTTTTCACCATTACCATACCTATGCTAAAGGAAACTTTTGTGATTGTATTTGCTACGTTGATTATTGCGGCCATGAAAGTTTATGACATCATCAAGGTCATGACAGGGGGCGGCCCGGGTACTTCCACGGAGACACTTGCCAGTTATATGTATTCCCAGACCTTTTTGTACAGCAATTTCGGAAAGGGCAGTGCCATTGCCTGTGTCATGTTTTTGATGATGGCTTTTATTATCGTTCCGTATGTGGCGTATACGGCAAGAGAAGAGTAAGGGGGAATAGGCAATGAAAAAGAAAGTAAAGAAAATTACATTTTATGTCCTGCTTACTTTGCTGGCGGTGATTTGGCTGCTGCCGGTGGTGACCGTATTTATTACCGCGCTGAAATCGCAGGCGGATTTCTACTCCGGTGAGAGTTTGTTTTCTATCCCTGAGACGCTGAAATGGAGTAATTTTGCTGACGCATGGGTAAAGGGCCGTATGGCAACTTACATGAAAAATGGTCTGCTGATCAGTATTTTTAAAGTGCCGATTGGTATACTGGTGGAGTCGCTGGCAGCTTTTGCCATTACCCGGCTGGATATTAAACATAAAACAGGAATATTTGTATTTTTTCTTATGGGTATGATGTTGCCTCACCAGATGGCATTGATTCCTTTGAATCGTATTTTTTCCCAGTATCATCTGACCAATACGTATTTCGGTTTGTTTTATGTATACGTTGGTTTCGGTATTGGTTATGGAATTCTGGTACTCCGTGGTTTTATGCGTTCCATTCCGAAAGAATTGGATGAAGCGGCTTATATTGATGGCTGCGGCAAACTCCGCCTGTATTGGAATGTGATTTTGCCCGTGTCCAAACCGGCTCTCGCTACGGTATTTATCGTTGACTTTTTGAATACCTGGAATGAATTTTTGCTGCAGAGTGTATTGATTACCGATGACTCTATGCGGACAGTGCCCAATGGACTTTTGAGTTTTATGGGCGAATATGGTACGGATTATGGGCTGTTGAATTCCGGTGTGTTAATCTCCATTATTCCGGTTTTGCTGGTGTATCTGTTGTTCCAGAAATATTTTGTGGAAGGAATGTCCGGAGCCGTAAAACAATAGCGGATGTAATTGATATATAGATAGGTAGAAGGAGGTAGAACTTATGATTTACAATCATTATCATTATAGAATTCCGGAAGGGAAAACCTTTCGTCTGATTATTAATAGCGACGCAAAGAACGAGGCGGATGATCAGTATGCCATTGTACAGGCGCTGTTAAGTCCAAAGTTCGATAACCGGGGAATTATTGCCGCTCATTTCGGGGAAGAAAAGAGTCCCCATAGTATGATGGATAGTTATGATGAAGTTATCCGGGTTCTGGATTTAATGAAATTTCCCCGGGAACTGGCCTATAAGGGCGCGACCCATGCCATGCCGGATGAGAAAACGCCTGTGGAGTCGGAAGGCGCTAAATTGATTATTGAAGAAGCAATGAAAAATTCAGACGATCCGTTGTATGTGATTTTCCTGGGACCGCTGACAGATATGGCTTCCGCTTACCTGATGGAGCCGAGGATTGCCAACCGGCTGACCTGTGTCTGGATCGGAGGGGCAAAATATCCGGAAGGTGGTTATGAGTACAATCTGAATAATGATATCATTTCCGCCAGAGTGGTGATGAATTCCGAGATACCTGTGTGGCAGATTCCCAGGGATGTATACAGCCAGGTAATTGTATCCCTGGCAGAGCTGGAATATAGAGTCCGTCCCTGCGGCGCGTTGGGAAAATATCTGTTTGAACAGTTGGAAGAAAACGGGCACACCATTTATGCAAGAAAAACATGGAGAACCGGTGAATACTGGTGTTTAGGTGATTCTCCGGCGGTAGGTGTCCTGCTGTTTGCCCATATGTACAGCTATGACTGGGTGCAGGCGCCTTTGATTACGGATAGCATGGCTTATGTAAAAAACAGTAATAACCGGCCCATTCGTGTATATCACGATGTGGACAATCGTTATATATTGGAAGATTTTTATGCAAAGCTGGCGTTATTTGCCCAGTCGGAATCCTGATATAAGGAATGAGGTGTTGAAATGAAAAAGATCAAACTTGGATTCGCGCCGACCAGAAGGAGTATTTTCAGCGCGCCGGATGCTGTAAAATACGCGAATCTGACAAGAAAACGCCTGGAAGAAATGGGCGTGGAGTTTGTCGATATTATGGACATCAATGAGGAAGGGCTTTTCTATGATGAAAAAGACCGGGAAAAAATACAGGAAAAATTTCGCCGTGAAAAAGTCGATGGTCTGTTTTTTCCTCACTGTAATTTCGGTACGGAATACGTGGTGGCCCGTCTGGCAAAGGAATTGCGGCTGCCGGTGCTTTTGTGGGGCCCCAGGGATGAACGGCCTGATGCCTGCGGCATTCGCCTGAGAGACAGCCAATGCGGATTATTTGCCACCGGAAAAGTATTGCGAAGATTTCAGGTGCCCTTTACGTATTTGACCAATTGCCGTCTGGAGGATCCGGAGTTTGAAAGAGGTGTGCGTGACTTTTTGGCCGTCTGCAATGTGGTAAAGGTATTTCGTCATACCAGGGTTTTGCAGATTGGTCCCAGGCCCTTTGATTTCTGGTCTACCATGTGCAATGAAGGAGAGCTGCTGGAAAAATTCAATATCCAGCTTGCGCCCATTCCCATACCGGAGTTGATCGCGCAGGTGCGAAAGGCGAAGGCCGAAGGTACTGAGGTGAAGGCGGTTATGGAATATTGTCATGCACATATGCATGTCCGGGTAAAAGAGCCGGAACTTGAGAATATTGCCGCGATGAAAGTGGCTATGAAACAATTGGCCGATCAATATGGCTGTAATGCAGTTGCGATTCAGTGCTGGAATGCTTTGCAGTCTGAATTGGGCATCATGCCCTGCGCCGCCAATTCCCTGCTCAATGAAGAAGGCCTTCCGGTGGTCTGCGAAACAGATATTCATGGAGCGATTACCGCAGTGATGGTGGAGGCGGCTGCCCTGGATGATACGAGAAGCTTCTTTGCGGATTGGACAGTGCGTCATCCCGATAATGAAAACGGAGAATTGCTGCAGCACTGTGGTCCCTGGCCGTTGTCGGTGGCCCAGGAAAAACCCACCATTGGTTATCCGCTGGCTTTTGATCATCCGGGAGCGGTGGAAGCCCTGGCAAAATACGGCGACGTGACGCTGGCCCGTTTTGACGGAGATAATGGAGAATATTCCCTGCTTCTGGGTGATGCAAAGGGCGTTGAGGGACCCTATACAAAGGGCACCTATCTGTGGGTGGAAGTGAAAAATCTGAAACGGCTGGAAGATAAACTGGTGTGCGGCCCCTATATCCACCACTGCGTCGGCATTCATAAGAAAGTGGTTCCCGTTCTCTACGAGGCATGTAAATATATCGGAGTAAAGCCGGATTTATACGATCCTATTGAGGAAGAGATAAAGGCATATATCCGCGGAGAATAGATACCTGGGCAATTTATTTGTGAGAAGGAAATACATAGAAGGAAAGGTGGAGTGAGCATGGATGAATTACGGATTCTGGCATATGAGTTGAGGAAAGATGTTTTGGATATGATTTTTCGCGCAAAAACCGGTCATATCGGCGGAGATTTCAGCGTTATGGAAATCTTGACGAATCTTTATTTTCGCCAGATGAATATTTCCGTAGAAAATCAGGATTCCGATGACAGAGATTTATTTGTGATGAGTAAGGGCCATTCGGTGGAGAGTTATTACGCCGTATTGGCAAGAAAAGGATTTCTTGACAGAGATGAGGTAATCAGCCGGTTTTCTGCTTTTGGGTCTCCCTATATCGGACATCCCAATAATAAACTGCCGGGCATCGAGATGAACTCCGGCTCTCTGGGACATGGCCTTCCGGTCTGTGTAGGTATGGCGTTAGCATCAAAACTGGATCAGAAAGCAAACCGGATTTATACGGTTATGGGGGACGGAGAACTGGCAGAGGGTTCTGTATGGGAGAGCGCGATGGCCGCTTCCCAGTATCAGTTGGATAATCTTTGTGCGGTGGTAGACCGGAACCGGCTGCAGATTTCCGGTACCACGGAAACGGTTATGCATCAGGATGATCTGCGGGCCAGATTTGAAAGCTTCGGCTGGTATGTCATCGAGACCGATGGAAATGATATGGCGGCCTTAGATCAGGCCTTTTGTCAGGCCCGGACGATAAAGGGGAAACCGGTGCTGATCATCGCGGATACGATAAAGGGACGCGGGGTTTCCTTTATTGAGAATCAGGCAGGGTGGCATCACCGGGTACCATCGGCGGAAGAATATGCCCTTGCCATGAAAGAATTGGATGGAGAAATCCAAAGATTGCAGGCGTTAAAGGAGGCGTGAGGTATATGAGTAAAATTGCGAATAAACAGGTGATATGTCAGGTACTTATGGAAGCGGCAAAAACCGATCCGGATCTTGTGGTTTTGTGCAGCGATTCCCGCGGTTCCGCTTCTTTGACCCCATTTGCTGATACCTACCCGGAACAATTTGTGGAGGTAGGTATTGCGGAGCAAAATCTGGTCAGTATTTCCGCGGGTCTTGCCAAAGGAGGGAAGAAGCCATATGCTGCCTCTCCTGCCTGCTTTTTATCCTCCCGGAGTCTGGAACAGGCCAAAATTGACGTGGCCTATTCCAATACAAATGTAAAACTAATCGGCATCAGCGGCGGCATCAGCTATGGAGCACTTGGCATGAGCCATCATTCCGCTCAGGATATAGCGGCTATGGCTTCCATTCCCAACATGCGGGTGTATCTGCCCAGCGACCGGCTGCAGACAGCATGCCTGATGGCAGAACTTCTAAAAGATGAGAAACCGGCTTATCTGCGTGTGGGCAGAAACGCAGTCGCGGATGTGTATGAAGAGGGGAATGTTCCTTTTGAGATGGATGTGGCGACGGTAGTCAAGACCTGTCAGCATCCGGAGGTGCTTTTGGTAGCCTGCGGCGAGATGGTACGCCCCGCTCTGGATGCGGCCGGGTTTTTAGAAAGGGCCGGTATTGGCACCCGTGTGATCGATATGTATTGCCTGAAACCTTTTGATGCAGATACCCTGCTTCGGGAGGCGGAGGATGTAAAGGTTATTGTGACGGTGGAAGAACATGTACCGGTTGGCGGTCTTGGCTCCATGGTAAGTCAGTGTATTGGGCGGATATGCCCGAAGAAAGTTTTGAATCTCTCCCTTCCTGACGAGCCGGTCATCACAGGAACCTCAAAAGAGGTTTTTGATTATTACGGACTGAACGGGGAAGGTATCAAAAGAGCGGCTGAGATGATTTTGAACCAATCCTGAAAGGCGGATAAAAAGCATGGAGAAAAGCTATATGCTGGCCATTGACCAGAGTACCCAGGGGACAAAAGCCATTCTTTTAGATCGAAAGGGACAGGTTCGAGACCGCTGCGACCTGCCTCATAGGCAGATTATAAATGAGAAAGGCTGGGTAGAGCATGATTTGGAGGAAATCTGGAATAATACCCGACAGGTCATAAGGAATCTTTTGGATAAAAGCGGTGTTTCGGAGTTTCAGATTGCCGGACTGGGAATCAGTAATCAGCGGGAGACCATAGCGGCTTGGAATCGGAAAACCGGAAAACCGGTTTATCACGGAATCGTCTGGCAATGTTCCCGCGGAACGAAAATCTGTGAGGCCGTCCGCGAGCAGGGATATGGGAAACTGGTGAAGGAGCGGACGGGGCTTGATTTATCGCCTTATTTCTCTGCCAGTAAGCTGGCCTGGGTTTTTCAAAATGTGCCGGAGGCAAGGAGCCTGGCAAAGGCGGGAAGTCTGTGCTGCGGTACCATAGACGCCTGGCTTCTATATTGCATGACTGATGGCCAGGTGTTCGCAACGGATTATTCCAATGCGTCACGAACGCAGCTTATGAATCTGGAACAGTTGTGCTGGGATAAGGAACTTTGTGATCTGTTCCAGGTCCCTATTGAGTGTCTGCCTCGCATCATGGATTCGGATTCTTTGTTTGGAAGAACGGATTTGGATGGCCTATTAAAGGAAACGATTCCGATCTGCTGTATGATCGGGGATTCTCACGGTGCTTTGTTTGGACAGGGCTGTCATTTGCCGGGTATGGTAAAAGCAACTTATGGAACGGGTTCTTCCGTTATGATGCACACAGGCGGCAGGCCCATTGACAGCACCAATGGCCTGGTATCTTCGGTGGCCTGGGGAAGAAAGGGGCAGGTTTCCTATGTACTGGAAGGAAATATTAATTATACCGGGGCCGTCATAAGCTGGCTGAAGGATAACCTGCGGTTAATTGAGGCGGCCAGTGAGACAGAGACGCTGGCCCAAAAGGCCAATCCGGCGGATAAGACTTATGTGGTTCCTGCATTTACCGGATTGGGGGCGCCCTACTGGAGCAGTGAAGCGACTGCTTTGATTACGGGAATGACCCGTACTACAGGAAAAGAAGAACTGGTAAGGGCCGCATTGGAATGTATCGCTTATCAGATTCATGATGTGGTGACGTCCATGGGCCGGGATCTGGAAAGAACGACCGGGAAACAACTTATAACCCTGCGGGTAGACGGCGGTCCCACCAGAAACCGGTTTCTCATGCAGTTTCAAAGTGATATTTTGAATCTGTCCCTGGAAGTGCCCGGAAGTGAAGAATTATCTGCCATCGGCGCCGCTTATATGGGTGGTATTCGCGTGGAATTTTACGACGAAAAAACAGTATTTGAATTCCAGAACAGGGAATGTTACCGGCCGCGAATGGATGAAACATGGCGAAAGGAAAAATTATATGGCTGGCAGCAGGCCATTGTCAAGACCCTGCGGTAGGTATGGGAGTATGGAACATAAAACGGCAGCAGAATTGTTCTGCTGCCGTCATTTGTGTTCCTGTAAAATCTATTTTCAAAATTAGTATTTCATTCTTTATGCGCACCGCACCTCGAACTTCCCTCACAGACGTTACTCCTACAGTTAACTCGGCCCAGGCACCCTCACGGCACACAGAAGGTTCTGCTTAGTGCTGCTCCATTCCTGACCTGACACGGTTCACAGATTCCTGTTGTGCAAGACCCAGACGTCAACGCCACTTATAGAAGGCAGCTCCACAAGAAGAAGCCCTCAGATTGGTATCACCCCTGCTGTAGCGGATTGCAGGTACAGGGCACCGCTATCTCCCCGGCTGCGCATGGTTTAGTATACCCTGTTTAGCCGGGTTTGTCAAACTTTTTGTAAGAAATCAAAATGCATTGCACCATCCGGCCCGATTCGGTATACTAATATATGGGTCAGAATTTGACCGTATAGATAAGGAAAGATTCAAAATACAGGGAGGATTTGCGTGATGAAGTATGTGATAATCGGCGCCGGCGGCAACGGAGGAGTCGTGGGCGCCTATATGACGAGAGCAGGTAAGGATGTAACTTTGATTGCCAGAGGAACCCATCTGGCCGCCATGAAGGAGCATGGTCTGGTGCTGGAACGTTTGCATAGAGATGATAAAGAGGTCTTGGCAGTAAAGGCCAGTGATATGGAGCACTTTGAAGAAAAAGCAGATGTGGTGTTTGTCTGTGTAAAGGGATATTCTCTGGACAGTACGGTGCCATTTATTCGAAAGATAGCCCATGAGAATACGATTGTTATTCCCATTCTGAACATATATGGAACGGGCGGTAAGCTGCAGGAACAGTTGCCGGAGCTGCTGGTGACGGACGGTTGTATTTATGTATCTGCCAATATTAAGGAGCCAGGCTGTATTCTGATGCATGCAGATATTGTCCGTGTGGTATTTGGTGTACGCAGGCCAGAGGAATACCGGCCCCAATTGCCTCTGATTGAACAGGATTTGCGGGAAGCAGGAATCGAGGGGATTCTCAGCCGGCATATTCGCCGGGATGCCCTGCAGAAGTTCTCTTATGTATCCCCTATCGGAGTGGCGGGACTTTATTATCAGGCTGTGGCTGCTGATTTCCAGAAAGAAGGAGCACCCCGGGAATTGTTTAAACAATTGATCCGGGAGGTTGTTGCTCTTGCGGCGGCCATGGGTATTACTTTTGAGCAGGATCTGGTAGAGACCAATCTGCAGATTCTCACCACCCTGGCGCCGGAAGCTACCACTTCCATGCAGCGGGACGTTATGATGGGAAAAGAATCAGAGATCGACGGCCTTGTTTATGAGGTGGTACGTCTGGGCGAGCAGTATCAGGTGGAAGTGCCGGGCTATGTCATGGCCGCGGAAAAATTCCGTAAGATGAACCTGAAATAGGGTGCTGCAAGAGTTGTCTTATGTTTGGTCAGAATGATGAGGTGATTTACGCATGCGAATATTAATCGTGGAAGATGAGAAAGATTTGAATCAAATACTTGCGCAGAAGCTGAAGGCCGATGGATACAGTGTAGATTGCTGTTATGACGGCCAGGAGGCCATGGATATTCTTTCTTATACGGATTATGATGGGATTATTCTGGATGTAATGATGCCAAAGGCAGATGGGTATGCGGTTTTGCGTTATCTGCGTGACAGAGGAAAAGCAACGCCCGTTTTATTTCTGACGGCAAGAGATGCAGTGGCGGAGCGTGTGCGGGGACTGGATTGTGGAGCCAATGATTATCTGGTAAAGCCCTTTTCTTTTGATGAGCTATCGGCCCGTCTGCGTGCCATGATGCGCACCAGCTTTGGCATGATCAGTAATGTGCTGACGGTAGGTGATTTGACCCTTGACAGTGCTTCCCATGTGGTAAAACGAGGTGGAAAAGAAATCAGCTTGTCTGCCAAGGAGTTTGCCCTACTGGAATATCTTATGCGCAATCAGGGAATTGTACTATCCAGAGAGAAGATCGAAAACCACATCTGGAACTTTGATTACGAGGGCGGCACCAATGTGGTAGATGTATATATCAGCTATTTACGTAAAAAAATTGACGGCGGCCAGGATAAAAAATTAATTCATACGGTCCGTCAAAAGGGATATGTATTGCGGGAGGACAGCGGCAGATGAAAAACCTATCCATGAAAAACCTGTCCATTCGGCACAAGATAATATTCTGGTTTTCCACGGCCTTGCTTGTGGTTGTCTTTTTTGCTTACCTGGTTGTGTTTGCGGTCAGCAATCAGATCATACAGAAAACGATTCGCGACAATCTCATTGAGGCCGTAGAACATAATGTGGATGAATTTGAATTCTATTCATATAAAAAGGAATTAGATGCCCGCAACGAGGTGGATGACTATATATATTATAACGATGGCTATTTAGTGATCGATGACGATTTTCTGGATCAGGTCAATCAGGTCTATACTGGTTTGTATGGCGATGGCGGCAGGCTGTTATATGGAGAAAATCCGATTTCCGTGGAGACTGTAGAACGAACCTTCACGGATGCGAAGGTGCAAAAAATCCGGGTTGACGGAATCCTTTATTATATCTTTGACCGGAAGCTGGAAAAGGAAGGTCTGGAAGGACTTTGGTTAAGAGGCGTGGTGTCAGAACTGCAGGGCGCTGCTCAAATGTCAGATATCATCCGCATATCTTTGATTTTATTGCCGGTTTTAGTATTCTTTGCGATTATAGGCGGCAATCTCATTGCCAAGAGAACCCTGAGGCCGATTCAGGAAATTGCGGCGACTGCATCCCGGATTGGTGATGGTGATGACTTGAAGCAGAGAATCGAGTTAGGGGAGGGGAAGGACGAACTGCATCAACTGGCGGATCAATTCAATGGAATGTTTGAACGGCTGGATAAGGCTTTTGAGGCGGAAAGGCAGTTTACCTCCGACGCTTCTCACGAACTGCGTACGCCTCTTACTGTGATTATGGCCCAATGTGATTATACATTGGAAGAGACGCGAAACGTGGAAGAATATGAGAGGGCCATCGGGGTAATCCAAAGGCAGGGAAGAAAAATGTCCAGGCTGGTCCGGGATATGCTGGAATTTACGCGCCTGGAAATGAGAGCCGACAGCTACCAAAAGGAACCGGTGTCCATGAGCGAGTTGGTTTCTTCTATTTGTGTGGATATGGCATTGATAAGAGAGCAGAATATTACCCTGACCTGGGAGGCGGATGAAGGAGTTGTTTGTTATGGGAACCGGCAGCTTCTCTCACGGATGTTGATGAATCTGATAAGCAACGCGTACCGGTATGGAAAGGAACAGGGTCATATTGCGGTCTCACTAAAAGGGGACGATACAGGAATCAATCTGCTTGTTTCAGATGATGGCATTGGCATCGCGAAAGCGGAACAGGATAAGATTTTCCGGCGGTTTTACCAGGCCGATGTTTCCCGTACAGATGATGGCACAGGTTTAGGTTTGGCGATGGTATATGAGATCGTCCAGTTCCATGGCGGACTGATCCGGGTAGAGAGTGCGTTGGGTGAAGGGAGCACTTTTGCGGTCTGGCTTCCAAGGCAGAAATAGTTTTTTTCTTATTTTTTATCGTTCTAATATTTCTTTAATTTTCTGTGGTTATAATAGCAGTATCAAAAGGAAAGAGGTGAAAGACGATGAAAAATACGAAGAGAATAGTACAGATTGTTGTAGGTGTTATCGTAGTTTTAGTGATCATTGGTTTAGGGAGTTTTCTGGGCGCGCGGGCCCTTGCAAAAGAGTATATAAAAAAGGACTTGCAGACGAAAGCGGTAAGCGGTGTAAGCGATACGGCTCAAGATACCAGGAACGATGACAGGGTTTTGAGTGCCGATACGGAGAACGATACACTGGCCCAGAATACAGAAAATAATGCAGCGGACCAGAGCACAGAAAATAATGCGGCGGTGCAGAATACAGAAAAAGAGGACGCCGCCAGTCAGGATAATACCAATTCTGGCAAGAAAGGGAAATCAGCACAGGCAGGCCAGACTACAGATGATCAGATTACGTTGGAGGAAGCAAAGGAAATTGCCCTGGCAGATGCAGGGGTGTCCGATTCGGAAGTAACTTATACGAAGGATAAACTGGATTATGATGATGGAATTGCCGTATATGAGTTGGAATTCTATACTGCTTCTCAGAAATTTGAGTATGACATTAATACTGTTTCAGGAGAAATTGTGACGAAGAAAGCAGAGATATGGAATACGTCATCGAAAAAAGGTTCCAATACGTCCGGCAGCGGCAGTTATATTGGCGTTGATAAGGCGAAAGAAATAGCCTTAACACATGCGGGATTCTCAGAGTCAGAGGTCACCTTCTCAAAAGCCAAACAGGATAAGGATGATGGCCGTATGGTATACGAAGTGGAATTTTATAAAAACAAAAAAGAATATGAATATAAAATTGACGCCACATCAGGCACCATATTGGAATATGAGGTCGATTAGAAAACAGGAAATGTGAAAATAAAAAAGTGATCGATTAAAAAAAGATTATCGACAACTGAAATTTTATGTGGTAGAATAGCGGTGCAAAAAATAAATGATTTGGTAAGCCGGCTTATTATAAGCGTGAAATAGGGAAGGACAGCTTATCCTTCTTTATTTCACGTTTTTTTGTTTCGTAGGAAATCATTCCATTTGGTTCTAAGCACAATATGGTTTCCTATGAACAAAAACGCTCCGCGCAGGTTTTTATGCTGTGCAGCGTACGTCTTTCTGGCTTGCGGTAAAGGAATAGGTTAAGGAGTTTGTTATGAGAAAAGAAAATAAGATGGGCACAATGCCTGTGCCAAGACTGGTTATTACCATGTCTTTACCGATTATGGTCTCCATGCTGGTGCAATCCCTGTACAATATTGTGGATAGTATATTTGTGGCCCGGATCAGTGAATATGCTTTGACTGCTACCTCTATTGCATATTCGGCCCAGATTTTACAGATTGCGGTGGCAGTTGGAACTGGTGTGGGCGTCAATGCGTTGGTATCCCGCTATCTGGGCGCCAAAAAGTTTGATCAGGCCAACGAGGCGGCGACTACCGGTTTAGTCCTTACATTACTCAGTTCGGTTGTGTTTCTGTTGTGGGGAATTTTTGGAACAGAGGCATTTATCGGACTTTTTACGGATGATCCCGATATTCTGAGGGCAGGGACTACCTATTTGCGGATATGTCAGTTGTTTTCCGCCGGTATTTTCCTGGGGACTTTGACGCAGCGGCTTTTGCAGGCTACGGGCCGCACCTTTTTCAGCATGCTGGCTCAGCTGGCCGGGGCGGCGGTAAATCTGATTCTCGATCCGCTTATGATTTTTGGAATTGGGTTTTTCCCTGAAATGGGTATTGCCGGAGCCGCCATTGCCACAGTGCTTGGGCAGTGGACCGCCGCAGTCATTGGTTTAATTCTTAATTTTGTACAAAATAAAGAGATTCATTTCGTGTTTCGACATTATCGTATGCACAAAGAGAGCGTCCGGCTGATTTACCGGGTAGGCGCGCCCACGATTCTCATGCAGGCATTCGGCAGTATCATGGTCGGTACCATGAATATGATATTGGTTATGTTCTCCACAACGGCGGTGGCTTTCTTTGGTGTATACTTTAAACTTCAAAGCTTTTTGTTTATGCCAATGAATGGTTTGGGGCAGGGAACCCTTCCTATTATCGGCTACAATTACGGCGCCAAGAATATAGATCGTATTCGTAAGGCATGTAAGGTGGCGATTGTGACCGGAGCTGCCATCGGAGGGGTGGGAACCATCGTCTTTTTGGCCATTCCCAGACAACTGCTCTTGCTATTTGCGGCCGGAGAGTCTATGCTGGCCATCGGTGTTCCGGCACTCCGGACCATTTCTCTGATGTTTGTGTTTGCGTCCATTACGATGATTATCGGCTATATTATCTCCGGGCTGGGAAATGGAACGGTTAATATGACCGCCGCTGCCATGCGGCAGATCGTTTTGCTGCTGCCCTTTGTGTGGATTTTTGGAAATATCGGGGGAATTTCCATGGTATGGTATGCATTCTGGATTTCTGAAACCTGTGCATTCCTGTTTGCCGTATGGCAATTAAAAAAGCGGATTGGTTCTCTGGTAAGTACATCCGGTCAGACAGATGTACATATGTAGTTTAGAGCCGCTCAGGCGGACTGCTTGCATTGTGAGAAGATTCCGTGCTATCATTACGGTAGTATAAGAAGAGAAGAAGATGCGAAGCGTTTAAGAAGCATCGATGGAGGTTCCATGACAGATCAGGAATTAAGGCGTTTAAGCCGTGCCCAACTGCTGGAGATATTGTTGGAGCAAATGGAAGAAAACAGAAAATTGAAAGAACGTCTGGAGGAAGCCCGGGCGGAACTGGCCAATCGGCAGATTCTTATGAAAGAAACCGGCTCCCTGAAAGAGGCGGCAAAGAGACTGAATGCGCTGTTTGAAACGGCAGACCGTGTCGCTAAGAATCGGAAACCGGAAAGCATGGGAGTTTGACAAACATACCGATAGTATGATAAAATATGCAACATACATACTGATGGTATGTTTTGGAGGTAAAAGCGGTGGCAAGAAATAAACATCCGGAAGAAACGGTCAATTTAATCATAGATGTTGCTTTTCGCCTGTTTATGGAAAAGGGGTATGAGTACACATCAATCCAGGATATCATTGATCATCTTGGAGGACTTAGTAAGGGAGCCATTTATCATCATTTTAAATCGAAAGAAGATATCTTGATTGCCGTTACGGACAAAATGACGGCAGAGTCCAATCGAATGCTGGCTGTTATTCGTGACCGCACGGACTTAAACGGGAAAGAAAAATTGAAAGCTATCTTTAAAGAATCCATAGGGCGCCCTGTGCAGGACGATATTTTTACGGTGGCCCCTGATTTTAGCAATAACCCCCGGCTTCTTTTCAGCCTTTTGCACGATACGGTAGATGAGGTGGCGCCGAATTATATTTTGCCGATTATAAAACAGGGGATTTCTGACGGTTCCATTGAGACGGAATATCCGGAACAGTTGTCGGAATTAATTATTCTGGTGGCGAATGTTTGGATGAATCCAATGATATTTGATAATTCTGAGCAGGAGGCCTGCCGTAAATTTATGATATTCAGTCAGATGCTGAAAGGGTTTGGTTTAGATATCGTAGACGAGGAAATGCTGAGCAGGTTACAGGAATTGGCTGCTATTTATCAGAAGCATAAATAGGCAAAGAGCGGACAGAAGGTAACTGCCAGAAGTACAAACAGGCAGGAGAACAACAGAAACAAAAAGTATCTGCCCTGTATAAGGGGCAGATATATTTTGAAACTGATACATACCAACGTTCGGTATGTATCAGTTCGTGTATGTTTTTTGGACAAATACCTGGGAAAAATGGAGGGATGGAAGATGAATCAAAAATTATTTGCAAGAGATTTTACGTTGGTCGTTATCGGTCAGATTATTTCCTTGTTTGGCAATGCGGTAATTCGATTTGCACTGCCCTTATATTTACTAAATCTGACCGGTTCATCGGCACTTTATGGAACCGTTACGGCATGTGCTTTTCTTCCCGCTATTTTGCTGTCGCCCATAGGAGGTATCGTCTCGGATCGGGTAAACAAAAGAAATATCATGGTGATTCTGGACTTTATTACGGCGGCAGTAATTTTAATATTTTCCCTTCTTATGGAGGGGCCCCATCTGATTCTTCTTTTGACAGCTACCCTGATGATTCTCTATGGCATTGCAGGGGCATATCAGCCTTCCGTACAGGCAAGTATCCCGGCATTGGTGCCGCAGGATCGTTATATGGAGGCTAATGCCGTTATTAACACGGTTAGCTCCTTCGCTTCTTTTATGGGGCCGGTCCTTGGCGGTGTGCTGTATAGTGCATATGGGCTAAAACCTGTATTGGTGGTTTGTATGGTTTGTTTTCTGCTGTCGGCGGTCATGGAGCTGTTCATCCATATACCCTATCGAAAGCCCATTTCCACTGGCAGCATGTGGACAATTGCGAAAAATGATTTTGCGGAAAGTATTCGTCTGATTCGAAGAGGAAACCCAGTTATCGGCAAAACGCTTTTAGTAATCTGCGGACTCAATCTGTTTTTATCTTCCATGATTGTGGTTGCCTTACCCTATTTGGTGACGGAAACCCTGGATTTGGAACCGGTGCTGGCAAACCGGCTGTACGGTTTTTCCGAGGGTGCGTTGGCAGCAGGAGGATTGGCCGGCGGTATCTGCGCAGGCGTGTTTGCCAGACAATGGGCCAGATGGAAGGCCTCAAATTTGCTCCTTGCCTGTACCTTGTGCGTATTTCCCATCGGTATTGCCTTACTGCTTTTTTCCTCCGGAATGATAAACTACATCGTATTAACGGTATGTTGTTTTATCATTATGATAGGTTCCACGATTTTTACGGTGCGGATGATGTCCTTTATACAGGCTGAGACACCGCAGAATCTGGTGGGAAAAGTGATTTCCGTTGTTTTGACCGTTTCGATGTGTGCCCAGCCGTTGGGGAACGCGTTTTATGGTATTCTGTTTGAACTTTGCAAAGGGTCCGAGTACATCGTTGTCCTGTTTTCCGGCGTGATTTCGCTGCTTATTGCTGCTATTTACGCAAAAAGTATGCACGAAAAATGAAAATACTGTTATAATAAGGTATATTTTGGATACTGGTTACAGCTTCCTGTCAATACGGAAAGGAATAAGAGCAAAGGAGAACGCAGATGCATTGCAGAAAATGTGGAAAGGAAATCACGAATGACGGACGTTTTTGTCCCTACTGTGGTTATGATTACGGGAAGGATCCTGCGAAGCCATCCGTGGAGGAGAAGGGGAGGGCCGCTGACTATTATTATATAAAAAGAAGAAAGAATAAACGAACGATACGGATTTTACTGTCCATTATCATTTTGCTGCTTTTGGGTCTGGGAGGCTATACTGGCGGAACTTTATGGTATCGATCTTCCCATAGTGTCATACATACGGTTTCTTTTAACTGCCTTGCAGATGAGGAAACCTTGGATTTTGTACCGGAAGGACAGCAGGTACATCATGGAGAAAAAGCTTCCTGTCCGGCTTTTCCGACACGGGAGGGGTATGTTTTTGATGCCTGGTATTCGGATCAGGCGTGTGAGGAGGCCTACGATTTTACTTCGGCGGTGAAGGAAGATATTATCCTGTATGCCGGATGGCTTGATGAAGATTCAGACCAGGCGCGATGGACGGAGGAAGAAATCGAAGGATTTCAAAATAGCGTGACGGAATTGTCCGCAGTTTATCAAGAATATGTGGAAGAAGATGGCTACATTCTTCCTGAAAATGAAGAAAAAGCCATGGCTGCGCTGGAGGACTGTGCAGAAACCCAGAAAGACCATGGCCAGGTTACTTATTATAGCAGAGAGGACAATACTCTTTATTTGGAGTATCCAGGTTGTCTGACGTATGTTTTGTATATTGCGCAGGAGGGTACGGATTCCGGAAATGATACGAATATGATTTTCCCGTTTTCTGATACGGAAGAAGGGAGGAGAATACTGGATGAGGCGCTGGAGGAAAATTGCGAGACGTGGCTGGACGGACGGACAACCACTAGCTGGAACGGCGATGTGCTGTGTACGGACGGTGAACTTTTGCAGAATCTGGATGGCTGTGACGTCTTTATCTGGCATGGACATGGCGGGTACACGTCACAGTTGGGCCCCTATTTGTTAAGCAGAGAAGAACCGGGTATTTTCTCTGTGACCGATTGGTATGTTCTGGGCGCTGACCTGGTATTTTACAATAAACTGCTTCAGGGAAAATATATAACCATTGCCGGCTCCGGGGATACTAACTACTATGGTATTACCTCAAAATACGTGGAAACCTATTTTCCGGAAATGGATGAGGCCATTGTGTTTCTGGGCGCCTGCCAAAGCGGAAGAGATTCCCGCCTGTCCGAGGCATTTATCGGTTTGGGTGCCAGTGTAGTTGTCTGTAATATGGGAACGGATAATATTAATACCATTTATAATGTGGGCAATATTTATTCTATACTGAAATATATGTGCGGCCAGGGTGACGACGGTGTTTATCATACCATTGACGAGGCTTTGCAGCTATCCAAAAATGAATGGGGGCAGACAACATATACAGTTCAGATTGACTGGACTGGTTTGCAGGAAGGAGCGGAACTTTTCGAGGGTATTCTGAGCCGGCTGGATCTGACTATACAGATCGATGTGGGGGATACAAGACCGGATTATAATCTGGGAAGTAATGGAAATCTGGACTATACCATGTGGGCCGGCCTTGAAGGCCAGCTTGTATCGGAAGAGGATCCGGACTCCGTAAGCGGTGTGGAATTAACGCTGCTGGATGAATCGGGCGCAACAGTATGCACTGCCGTTTCCGATAGCGATGGCAGCTTCTGCCTGGATAAGATTGCGAATCATCAGGAAGGCGGTTATACCCTGGAGGGTTATAGTGACGGGGTAAATGTACTGGAAGTACAAGATATTTGGTGTCAGTCCCATTGTTATCAGAACTTGGGAGAGCTGGAAGTGAATTCCCAGGAGGTCAGTATGGCGCTGGCGGCGTATGCGAAATTACTCCGTTCCTATACCTCATCTTCCAAATATGAAGATCCCGTATTTCAATTGATTTATGTGGATGACAATGCCGTTCCGGAACTTGTGATAGCGGAGGAATCCTTTCATATGGCTGGCGCTTCCCTTTATACCTATTATCAGGGACAGGTGGTCAAGCTGGGTGAATTTGGGGCCTATGGTTATTTCCTCTATAGCGAAGGCAATAATCTGATTCAATATGAAGATTACCATACGGGTACGGTGGTGAATATGTTCTGGGAGATAGAAGATGGAAAGGCAGTGCTTTTGAAAGAATTTTGGGCGGAAGCGACGGGGGTAGATTATGAGGAACTGACCAACTTCAGAATCGGCAGCCAATTGACGTCCGAGACGGAGTACCAGACACAGTTAGACGCCATAACGGACGGAAAGCTATTTGCCGAGGCAGGCTTTGATACGGGCGTTGCCATCACAGAGTCAAATATAAAAAACATACTGGAAAAAGATTTTGATTAGGAATAGCAATAGCAATAGGTTTCTGACATACATTGCAGAACGGTTTACATGGGTGATCAGATAATCGAATATGGGAAATAAAAGTAATGAGGTCATGCCATAGATGAATTATCTATATGCATGACCTCTTAATTTAGTATTGATGATAAATATGAACCAGTGTAAATTCTTCCGGTTCCAGTTCCAATTCAAATTGGAGTGTTCCTTCCACTGTCTTCATTTCCTGAATGGTCATATGAGGGGTACAGATCCGTTTTAAATATTCTATGTCCTCTTTACTCATATTTGTTATTGTATTAAGACGGATCCATTCATTTAAAACACTGCCATAATGAGGGCCAATGGTGAAGGTTTTTATAAAATATCTGTCCGTGGGAAGATTGTGAAGCCGAAAATCCATGTGTAATGGCGCACCACCTGTGGAGAGCGCTGAAAGTTCCCTAATGGTATGAAGATTTTCGGGTTTTTGATAATACAGGTTATTCAGCGGCTGGTAATTATAGCAAATAATATAATAACTAAAATGTCCGCTTGTGGTAATCAGATAGTTTTGGCCGGCTTCTACTAAATAAGAACCCATACGATGCAGAAAACGGAATGCATAATAGGCTGGCTTGTTAATGTTGTCTTTGGTCAGCAATCCGGTACAGCCGTTTAGAATATTTTTCGAATCATAGTAAGTTGTCACAATATCCAAACCACAATAGTAGCCCATAATATTCACTTCGCCCAGCATATCCACAACATTCTTCAAGATATATGTACCTTTATAGCAAGTATCATTAATATAGTTTCGACTGGAAATGGTAAAGTTCCATTCTGTCACATAGAGAGGAATTTTCATATTAGCCGTTTGGAGAAGTTTTTTTACGTGCATTACCTGATGCTTGATAAATTTACTATCATTCGAGAGATGGGTATAGCTTGCATAAGTATATTTACCCGTCTTCGAAGCAATAGGGTCGTAAGGGTAGGATATCACAGAGAAAAAGTCCGGCTGGTACGGCTGTTCTTTCCATGTATTCAAAAAATCTTCCATTTCCACATCATTGATTTTCATACCGCAGCCGCCAATTACTGCATCCGGCAGAATGGAGCGGATAACCTCACAGGTAGTATTAAAAATCTGAAAGAATGAAACCGGTACTATTTGACGTTCCGTACGTTCATCATACCAACATTCAAAACGCCATTGTCTTACCTGGTCTGCACGGTAGCGCGTAATAATATGTTGAAAAAACCGAGTCAAAATTAATTGATATTCGGAAAGGTACAAAAAGACAGGACGCCCCTCATCCAATCTGACATCATCCATTGTGTTTCTGGCAATCTGAACAGGCTTATCTCCCAAATCAATAAAAGGCAGCAAATTGTTATAAACCAGAAAATCCAGCACCTCATCAATTCTATCAAAATTCAGTATATCTGTCTGATGGTCTGAGCGTAATTCCATATCCGATTGAAACAAACTCCATAAACGTACGTAGCGGAAACCAATGTCATCTCGGAGGGTAAGCGTCTGTTCCTGAACTTTAGCTTTTAACAAATCACTGGCTCTCCCGATATTAATCAACTCCATCCAATTCTTGTTGTATGGTTTCTTTTGGGAACCGTCCACTTGAACCAAATGACGCCTGGTACTGTGAGGCCATCGTTGTTGGATTCCTTTCTCTGTAATATAATTCAAAGCTTGTTTATATAGAAAATCCCTTTGATTGATTCGGTTATCATCAGAAGGAATCTTTCGGGAGAATTTGCTCCGCATCGCTTTTTTATAGGCAGTGGGCGTCATACCATAAGTATCTTTGAAAATCTTAGATAAACCGGAAGAATTCATAAAACCATTTTCCAGTGCAATGCGCGTGATGGATTTATCCGTGTAAAGCAAATCTTCCGCGGCATGGTGCAATCGAACTTTATTGACATACTCCAGGAAGTTAGTACCAAACATGGTTTTAAAACAGCGGGATAAATAGGAATAAGTCAGATGCAATCGATCTGCCAGATCACTCAAACTGATATTCTGACTGTAGTTGCTCTCTATGTAACTGATAATCTCATTCATGCGCCTATCATGTTTATCCTGATCCTGCTTAAAACGTTCATCGTTGCTGTCCACCCGAAACTGACTACAAAGGCATCCCAACAATTCGTAAAAATAACTGTCGGTTATCGGATTTGGCATCTCCGGATTTTTGACGATATAGACGAGCATCTGACATAGATAAGTTCGCAGACTGTGATAATATTCGTTGTCATCTAATGTAGTATTGCACCAAAACATGATGTAGTCCTGGTCAATGTATCGATTAAGTACTGTATAGGGAATATGAATACGGAAAACCAGAGTATCCTCCCCAAATAAAAGAGAGTGACGCTTATTCATATTGATGACTATGATATCATCATTGGATAGCCGATATTTTTCCGCATCAAGTTTCACATCGACTGTACCGTTCAATACGTAGATTAACTCTGTATCCTGGTGGATATGATCTTCTTCGCTGTGGACAGCAAGAAGATCATATTTAAAAACATTTTCTTTTCTTGCGTCTGACATAAGCCCCTCCGTTTCATGCAAACTGTTTTTTTATGAATAATATAACACAATTGGCGAACTAGAAGTAAAAAAGTCAAAAATAAAGCAAAAAATTTTTCATTTTTGCCACATCGCACCAAAAATAAAGTATTTTTTGAAAAAATAAAGCAAAAACAAGGAAACCTATCTGTATCAGGGGAAATCGGAACAAGATAAAATACAGATATAAGAGAACAGAAAAATAATAAAAAACGGAAAGGAAAGAAAAAGATGAAAAATGGAAGTACTGTATTACCTGAAGTTTGTCTGCTGAATGACATCCCAACTTTGTTTGTAGATGGAAAGCCTTTTGTGGCGTTGTCAGGAGAGGCGCATAATTCCTCTGCATCTGACCCGACTTATATGCTGAGAAAGGTTTGGCCCAATGTAGAAAACCTGAATATTAACTCCCTGATTGTACCTGTCGCATGGGAACAGATTGAAGCAGAAGAAGGTGAGTTTGATTTTTCCATTTTGGATGCGGTCATTGAACAGGCG
The DNA here is from genome assembly GCA_964427045.1 of uncultured Hoministercoradaptatus sp. Taxonomy (GTDB): domain Bacteria; phylum Bacillota; class Clostridia; order Lachnospirales; family Lachnospiraceae; genus Oliverpabstia. The sequence continues at coordinate 77,350 of CAYRTA010000001.1, forward strand.
AGAGAGCGTAACATTCGCCTGATTCTGCTGTGGTTCGGTCTGTGGAAAAATTCAGAGTCCATGTATGTACCTGGATGGATGAAACGAAATCCCAAAACCTATTTTCTCGCACAGCGTGTAAATGGAACTTGTTATCATACTATTTCGCCATTCTGCGAAGCAGCGGTGGAGAAAGACGCTAATGCGTTTGCGCATCTGATGGCACATATTCGCGATACTGACCCGGAGCATACCGTTATCGTAATGCAGGTGGAAAACGAGATTGGTTTGCACGGTAATGCTCCGGGAACTGAGAGAGATTATTCCGAGATTGGAAATAAATACTACAACAGCGAAGTTCCTGCTATCCTTCAGGAAAAACTCGGCGTCTCCGGCACATGGGAAGAGGCGTTTGGAGAAAATGCGGCAGAAAGTCTTATGGCATGGGCCTTTGCAAATGCGGCAGAAAAAATCACACAGGCCGGAAAAAAAGAACTGGATTTGCCCTGTTACTGTAATGCATGGCTGGAGCAGCCGCCTTATCGTGCCGGTTACGGCCATCCATCCGGAGGCCCGATTGTCCGTATGCATCCGATATGGAGAGCAACCGCTCCCTCTCTTTTCGGGTTTGGACCGGATATCTATGTTGACTATGCACCGGCGATTATGGATCACTATCAAAAGGATGGCAATCCGCTGTTTATTCCTGAGATTAGAAAAGACGCAGTAACAGCAACTTATGCACTTTATGCGGTGGCAGGATGTAATGCTTTGTGTTATTCGCCCTTCGGTATTGAAGATGTCAATATGAGAATGGAAGAAATCGAAGGTGTTCCGATGCCGGTTCTGATGGCATTGGGCGTAGATACATCTGCATTGGATATCACGGGAACTGCTCCATTATTGGCTGAAAGTTATCGTATTCTTAACAACCTTTGGCCGCTGATCCTTGAAAAGCGCGGAACGAAACAGCTGCAGGCATTTATTTATCGAAATGACGGCCGGAATCAGCATATCTGCAAATTTAGCAAATATGATATCCAGATCAATTATTCCAAACGAGAGAAGCATATGCCGGAATCAGGCGGATTCATAATCGAACTGTCCGAGAATGAGTTCCTGTTAGTTGGTACTCGCTATATGGTACAGTTCCTGCCAAAGATTGGAAAGAACGTTACTATAGATATTGAAATGTATCAGGAGGGCGATTGGGTAGATGGTGGCTGGAAACCGGGTCGTATTTTAAACGGCGATGAGCGAATGATGCCTCGTGTGAATGAGTCCCCGATGATGCGTTATATCAAGGTGTTTGAATATTAATTGAGAAAGTGGCGGACTGATATAAAACCAGTCCTGCCACTGAGAAAAGAGGAAATTTAATTTTCTCAGACATAAATAAATAAGAGAAGATAACGAAAGGAGAAAAAAAGTGAGTGAAAACAAAAAAGTAAACACACAGAGTGAAACCGCTATAAAGCTGCCTATGTGGCGAAAGATAGGATATGGTCTTGGCGAATCCGCTTCGGGACTGTCCTTTACTATGATTAGTAGTTATCTGACCGTATTTTATTCGGATGTAGTAGGTCTGGCGCCGGCGGTCATTTCAATTATTATGTTAGTGGCCAGAATCTGGCAGGCCCTCTGCGATCCGATTTTTGGCGGAATTGCAGAGAATACCAATACCAAATGGGGAAGATACCGTCCTTATATATTAATCGGCGCACCGTTGCTGGCAGTGTTTGGCGCCTTGACATTTTTAAATCTTGACATCTCGAATGGGGCGAAAGCATTCTGGTGTGCAATTACATACCTGCTAAGTGCGACCGTCTATTCTTTTGCAAACGGAGCAGTCGCCTGTATTGTTAACTCACTAACCTCTATTAATGCAGAACGAGTATCTTGTAATGCAGTAAAGGGCGTTGTTTCAGGAGCAAGTAACATGATTCTTAGTGCGGTGACAATGCCCCTGATTCTGTTTTTCGGAGCCGGAGATGCTGCTTCTTCAAGAGGATATTTCATGACAGCAGTTGTATTTTCCATTTGCTCGCTGCCGCTTTTCCTGGCTTGTTTTGCATCTACCAAAGAGGTAATCGGGGGTGGTAATTCCAGTAAGACAGGGGAGAAAAAACCTAATCCTGTCATAATGATAGCAAAGTCGTTTGCCAGTGCTGTAAAGGACTGGAATGTAGCTTGGCTCATGATTGCTATGATTGTTTCTTTAACAGGTTTGTTCGGACGTATCGGAATCATGGTTTACTATTTTATTTACATATTGGATAATCCGATGGGGATGGCAGCATTCGGAACAGCAATGACGGCTGGTATGATGGTAGTAAACTTCTATGTTCCGTTTTTACTGAATCGGATTGATAAAAAGATAGTCGGAGTAATTGCCTGTATCCTCCAGGCAGTATGCTGTGTTACTTTCTATTTTATGGGCGAAGCCAGAGTTGCCAGTATTATCGTAGCTGTGGTTGGTTTTATTTATGGTGCTACTAATATGCTGAGCATGACGTCCGTGTCCCTGTGCGGGGAACTGATCGATGACAACTGGCTGAGAACCGGCGTGCGTTCTGACGGGACAATCGGAATGGCAATTGGATTTTCAACAAAGATCGCGAACGCAATCGGAGGATCAATCGGTATTATTGCTTTAGGTACTGTCGGATTTGTGGCAAATACGGAACTGACATCGGAAACCCTGACAAAAATGAATGCAGTGATTAACTTTATGCCGGCAGCGTTCTTCCTGCTTGCAACTATTCCGTTCATGATGATTCGTATGACCAACAAAAAGGGACGGGAAAATGAGGAAAAAATCAAGGCCATGTCGACATCTCAGGAATAATCAGGGGGATAAATATGGGTAAACAGACAGCGGCGAATTTGAAAGAGAACAAAGACGTAAATATAAAACTCCCTGTTTTTACGAAGATAGGATATAGTTTTGGTGAGATTGGCTCCCAGTGTTCCTGGACACTGATTAGTTCTTATTTGACAGTATTTTATACGGATGTTGTGGGTCTGACACCTTTAGTAATTTCGGTAATTATGTTGTCTGCTCGTATCTGGGACGCAATCAATGACCCAATGTTTGGTGCAATCGCAGAGAATACTCATACGAAGTGGGGGCGTTTTCGCCCCTATCTCCTTTGGGGCGCCCCAGTACTTGCACTCTTTAACTGTCTGACATTCCTGAATCTGGATATTCCCGGCAGCTGGAAATCAATTTGGTGCGGATTTACCTATATCGCCTGTGGAATGGCTTATACGGCAGTTAATATTTCCGTACAATGTTTGGCAAATTGTATGACAGCATCGAATCAAGAACGTGTTTCTTTGAATGCAATCAAGGGAATCGGCTCTGGTCTGATTCAGATGGTCATCAGCGCGGTAACGATGCCGATGATTCTTTACTTTGGGGGCGGTTCTGTTTCCTCTGAAAAAGGATACTTTATGGCAGCTCTGGTATTCTCAATCGTGTGTATCCCATGCTTTTGGGTTTGTTTTGCATCCACGAAGGAGATTCTGGGAGGAAGTGAAAAGAAGGAAAGTATTGCCGATACAATGAAAAACCTGTTGAATTCTTTTAAACTCACATTCAAGGATAGCAATGCAGTATTCCTGATGCTGGCCATGATGATATTCCTGATTGGCCTGTTTGGAAGAATCGGTATTATGGCATATTATTTTATCTATCTCATAGGGAACCCAGTGTTAATTGCAGGATTTGCAACAGCAATGTCTGCTGGTATGTTGGCGGTAAATTTCTATGCACCGTTCCTGCTAAATAAGTTCAGTAAAAAGTATATAGGTGCTGCAGGATGTATGTTACAGGCACTGTGCTGTGTATTTTTCTTTTTTATTGGCGAGCATCAGCTTGTCAGTATGGTCATACCGTCCGGACTCCTTTATGGGAGTACAAATTTTGTGTCGCTTTCCTGCTTTACGTTAAGTGCGGAAATTATTGATGACAACTGGATCAGAACCGGAATACGTTCCGATGGCGTTATCCAGTCCTGTATATCTTTCTCTACAAAGCTTGGCAATGCGATCGGCGGGTCCATAGGAATACTTGCACTGAGCGCAGTCGGCTTCGTGGCAAATGCAGAGAATCTCGGTGCGGATGTTCTGACAAGAATGGATATGGTAATAAACTTTGCACCGGCAGTATTTTATATGGTTGCAGCCGTCATGTTCTTATGTGTGGGAATGACGAAAGATAAAGCCAAAGCAAACGAAGCAAAGATTGCGGAATTGATTGCCCAAGGTAAATTGAAATAATGAAACCGGGAGATAAAGAAATCATTTTTGCCAAACAGGTAATAAGACAGCAGGTGCAGTTAAAGCTCCTGCTGTACCTTCGTTTTTCCAATAATCAAGAAAATGTGTCAGTGAGATGTTCTGTCAGATTGCTTGGCCTGCCGTATATTTAAAAATGCCTTAATTAATCTGCATTCTGCAGGCCGTAGAGTAAGGGTTACTCATCATTGTAAGGCCGATTATAATAACTTTGTGATGGTCACTAAGATATTTTTTTAGGTGATTCCACAAAGCATTTTCTTTGTCCACAATATTTGTCATTACATTCATTGCCATAGTATTCATAGCAGAATCTCCTTTCTGAAGTGATTCTATTTTGTTTCCTTTTACATGTATTATTTTAACATTTGCCCCGTAAAAAAGTTAGATGGATTTTTGACCCAAAAGTTAGAAAATATTGACCTTTGGAGGAATGATAAGATGTATGAGCCGATATTTAAATTAGAATGTACTGGAGTCCAAATTTATTACCATACAAATGAGAAAAGGCGCTATCCGGTTCACTGGCATTCGGCAATCGAATTGATTTATATTCTTAATGGAAATGCGACAATTATGATAGAGGGGGTGAGTTATCCGGTTGTGTCAGGGGAATTTATTGTGATTGACTCTAACCAAATACATGAATTCCGTTATAAACGCGAGTCAATGATGATAGTAATATATTTTTCCCGGAGTAGTATGAAATACTTCGTTCCGGAATTGAACGAATATGCATTTGGTTGTGCAAAGGGCCTGATCAGAAAAGAGCAGTTAGAGATTTATTTGAGAATCTGTGATCTTATGAAAGAATTGCCACCACTATATATTATGCAGCCGATAGGGTTTAAAGTGAAAAGTCATGCAATTGCAATGGAAGTCTTTTTTGAATTAATAAATCATTTTATTGAAAAGAAAGATAGTGTAAATTACACAGACAGAGATAATGTTTTAGAACGTTTAGGAGAAATTGCAGATTATATCGACACTCACCATACAGAGGCTATTTCTCTGGAGGATATCGCCTCTCATTTTCATTTGAGCAGAGAATATTTCAGCAGATTCTTCAGAAAGAATATGGGAATCACATTTATTAAATATCTGAATCAGGTGCGGTTGATGCATGTCTATCAGGATATATGTAATACACAGACTGGCATTTTGGAACTGGCGGAGGAACACGGATTTGCAAACTACAAAATGTTTAATCAGCTTTTTCAGTCAGTATATGGCTGTAAACCGCGGGAAGTGAGACGTGATAATACGCGCATCTGAATTTTGTCAGGCTAAAAGAATTCGAATAAAGCGTTTAGCGCGCAGCTTTTGAAGATGGGCAGGGCAACCAGGACGCAGAGGTTTTCATTTGCCATATAATAAAGTTGTAATAACAGTTCTTTTCCGAATACACGAAACGCACGAAACCCAGTTCCTCACAGCCAACATGGGAAACAGTGAATTTGTTCTGACTATTTTTGGAGTTCTTGCCCAGGAGGAAAGTGCCAATACTCCCAAGCGTAAAAACCGGTTCCGGCGGCTTTGCGTCTGCTGGCGCGGGCGGCATAGGTTGCACCGGAATTTGAATGGTAATCGTAATTGTCAAAATCAAATCTTGCATTTTTTCCTCCTTGAAGATGAAATCTTTGTTAATTATTCGTGCAAAATATTGCGTTTTTCGTGCAATTAGCATACAGTATAACTACCAGCAAGGGAGA
>CAYRTA010000002.1:0-50971 GCA_964427045.1 uncultured Hoministercoradaptatus sp.
CCCTGCGGATGCACGGCAACAAAAAAACGCCCCCGACAGAAATACCTCTACTTCTGTCAAGGACGAGCATATCAAAAAATATATCACCCGCGGTGCCACCTTGATTCACGGTCTGACCCGTGCACTTTGCGAAATACCTTCATATCTCCGGCAACTGACGTATGCCCCACGTCGCAGAATACTCAGCCGTAGCCTTTGACTGCGCCCTCCGCGGTCCATTTGGTAATTTGCATTTCGACCCGGCTCTCAGCCTCCCGGACTCTCTGTGCGCGCATCATTACTTTGATCTCCGCTTCAACGGTTTAACAGATTAAATTTTCTTATTCTTTTTTACCACAATAATGCTTCCTTGTCAAGTATAGGCGAAAGGAAAAACCTCCCGGCCATAAAATCTTCCTGCGTATTATTTATAATATGCAGCCACATAGCTTTCTGCATCCTGTTCCGATAATTGGAATTTCTCCATTATCTTCTGAAGCACCTCCTGTTTCGGCATCTTCCAATCCCAAGCCGCTCCCACCAATGCTGCTATTCCTTCATTTCTTCCTTCTCGTCTTCCTTCTTTCCTGCGATTTTCCAGATCATCCGCATAGATATCATAAAATAATTCATCTAATGCCTCACACATTTGCATTTGTCTCGCCTCCCTTATTCGTTCCTGATTGGCCCTGATAATTACATTCATGACCGCCTGATATAAAGCCTGTCCCTTATTTTTTTCATATGTATCAATAATATCCTGAATTTCTCCTCCTGTCTGCAAATCATTCCGCAGATTCTGTATCCAGAAATTCTTCTCTTTCGTTAATTCATGGGTAATAATCAGCTGCATGGTAATCGGATCCCCGATTAATTCATAGATACCACTTTCTTTTCTCTCCACTCGAATGCCACGCACCCGTTCCACATGTTTCAGCATCTTTTCGGGATATCGGTTACACACAAAGGTAATACTGATTTCTTCCGGTGGAATTTCACCTGTTTTTTGCGTGTCCGCCTGATAAAAACAAGCATATCCGTATACCTTATAAAAATCATTGATACTCAGATAATCATCCGGAGACTTATACTCCACAATATTGTGTGTTTTAAAAAGCCGGCCAATATTTTTGTAAATTTTCTGATCCTTACAAAGCTTCAGCACCAGAAAATCCACCTGCATAGGCTTTTTTCCTAACAGATGCTCTTCTTCAATCTGCACTTTTTTCAGTTCATCTCCCAAATCAATCCTGAGAGCCGCGCCAAATGCAGCATGCCACTGTAGTTTTCCATCATTCATCCGTTTCTCCTTTCATTATAAAACATGGCAATACAGTACCGCAATATAAAGTTGTCGCTTAATCTGTGAATTCTCTGGCCAGAAACGGCCTGATAAGAATTTAGATATGTGATGAATCAGACAGTCAGAGTAACTGCACTGATAATGTGTATTCAGTGTATCACAGGGAAGATATAAAAACAATGTTCCCCAGAAAATAATTGAATGCCAACGGCAGAACAGTTATAATAAGGTAAGCTTTACAAAAGGATAATGGAGAGGGAAAAGGAGATAGACAGATGGCTGCCAAAGAGAAACAGAAGAAAAATACCAACGGTTCCAAAAGGAAGAAACATCCCCGGAAATTTTACATTCTGACATTGGCCGGAGAGGGCGTCCTGATCCTGGCGCTGCTGATTCTATTTATTAGTCTGTTAAACGGCAAGATTTTTTCAAAAACCGCCAAACAGCCAAAGGACGAAGCCGGCACGCTGATTCAAGCTGATTCCACACTTACACCGGAAGACATCGTTGCTATGTTTCCTGATGGGGTGGTGGAAAATGGAGAATCCCTGGATGCGGCGGAGCCGGAGGATACAGAACCGGAGTTTTCCCCTTACTGTACGGAGGCAACCAATCCTTCTAATCTGATCCAATCTACTGGAATAGCCATCAATGATGCAGCCCTGGATGATATCACTTCCTATACTCCTGATGGAGAGATTTCCTTTGGATTGGGAAGCGCTTATACGGAGGCGGAAGGCATCCTGACCTTCCGGGGAAATAATTTCCGGAATAGTCCCGCCTATGGGTATGCCAATATGGAAACCTATACGCTGTCCGCCATCTGGTCGAAGGACACCGGCGCACTGACTAGCGGCAGCAAAACCTGGACCGGCAGCGGCTGGACAGGACAACCACTGATTATGAAATGGCCAAAAGAAGTCCGTGCCCATATGAATATGTATGATACGGCCAAAGAAAAAGAAGATCTGGTGGAAGTGATTTATGCCTGCATGGATGGCTACATTTATTTTCTGGACCTTGAAACAGGCGAAGCCACCCGTGATTCCATGTATCTCGGCTATACGTTTAAAGGAGCTGGTGCCCTTGACCCGCGCGGCTATCCCATCATGTATGTAGGCGCCGGATACGACAATAACAGCGGCAAGGCACGGGTTTTTATTATCAATCTTTTAGATTGCAGCGTTATGTATACCTTTGGCGATGCAGACCCCTACTCTCTGCGCGGTTCTCTGAGTTATTTTGATTCTTCCGCATTGGTGGATGCCGAAACAGATACCTTACTATACCCCGGAGAAAACGGTATTTTATATCTGATTCATTTAAATACATCGTATGACGCCGAAAACGGCACCCTTTCCATCGCGCCGGACCGCACGGTCAAGTGGCGCTATTACGGCAACCGTACCACCCAGAGCACCTACTGGCTCGGTATGGAAGACAGTGCCGCCATCTATCAGGGCTATCTGTTTGTTGCCGATAACGGCGGAAACCTGATGTGCCTGAATCTGAATACGCTGCAGTTAGTATGGGTGCAGGATATTCTGGATGATTCCAATTCCACTCCGGTCTTATCCGTAGAAAACGGGCATCTGTATCTCTATATCAGCACCTCCTTCCATCTGGGATGGAGAAGTAATGACACGGCCACTATCCCCATCTGGAAAATCGATGCGGAAAACGGTGAAATTGTATGGCAAACCGAGTATACCTGCCATACGCAGGATGGCGTGTCCGGCGGCGTACAGTCCACCATCGCCACCGGCAGCAAAGATCTATCCAGTTACATTTACGTGACGGTGTCCATGACAGATTCCTACTACGACGGCGTCCTGGCTTGTCTTAACAAACAAACCGGAGCCATTGAGTGGGAACATACGGCCGGTTATGCCTGGTCTTCACCTGTCTGTGTTTATAATAACAACGGAAACAGCAGCGTACTCTATTGCAGCAGCGACGGCAATATGTACCTGTTAGACGGAAAAACCGGAGAACTCCACGACTCTGTCAAACTCAGTGACGGCGTCATTGAAGCCTCTCCAGCTGCATACAACAATTATGTAATTTCCGGCACCCGCGCCGGCAAAATCTGGGGCATCGAATTAAGCTAACGAATCAAACTGTTCCGGTGATTAAAAGAAAGATAATTGTTCATACTCCTGCTGCCGTTTTAATTCCTGCGGCATCTGTTCAAGATATGCGCCAATCCGGTCATCCTGAAAAATCCAACCGGATATTTGTTCTCTGGTCAAAAGAAGGGGCATCCGGTCATGAACCGGACGCATGGAAACATTGGCCTCGGTGGTGACAATGATAAACCTCCACTCCTCTTCATACTTTTGATAGAAACCTGCCATGTACAAAGCCTGAGCGTCCGGATCGGTGAACGTTACCTTCTGGCGGCTTTTATCCCATTCATAGAAGCCGCTGGCCGGTATGACACAGCGCCTTTTCAGGGCACTTTCACGAAAAGATACCTTATCAAGTGCTGTCTCCTGACGGGCATTGATCAGCAGACGCTTCCGGTCATAATTCCAAAATCCCCATCTCATGTCCGCCGCATATAGTTCCTGCTGCCTTCCCGCAATAACCAGGGCAGGATCAGAAGGATGAATGTCTCTGTGCCCATTAACAGATAAGTTCCTGTCAATCTCATCTACGATTTTATATAGCTCGTCCAGCAGCCCATCCTCATAAAAATATCGACAACACATCTTCCGTCCGTTTCCTTCCCCTATTATCTTCATTTCATCTTCTTTCTGACACAGCCGAAAAGTCCGTCTTAAGAAAGCAAATTTCGTACCATGGCGGCGTCAAAAGTCACCTGAGAAATCTGATCGACCTCAATCTGATATAAAGCATTGGCCGCCATATGCTCCGCGGCCTGTTCCAGATCACGGATACCAGACGTATTGGCAAACTGTGCGATCACCTCGTCCAGGCCATCCGCCGTAACTACACATTCTTCTTCCCGAAGGCCCATGCGTTTTAATACCTTTGGCAGGGCATAGCGGGAGAAGATAATCTTCTTTTCCTCCGCTGTGTAATCCGGTATATCGATGACCGCGAAACGGGACATCAGCGGCGCGCTGATCTGATTCTTATCATTGGCCGTTGCTATAGGATATACACCCACGGTAGGAATCATGCATTCAATATAATTATCCGTAAATCCAAGATTATCCAAAAGCGTCAAAAGCACATCCGCCGGATTTCCATTTCCCTTCCCGGCAGCAGCTTTGTCCAGTTCATTGATAATAAATACCAGATTGGACTCACCCGCTATGGAAAATGCTTCCATGATAATGCCCGGCTTTGCGTTGGAATAAATACGGGAACTACCGGTCAACTGCTCCGGGTCATTGATGGAACTCATGTCCAAAGTGGTCCAGGGGAGTTTTAAAATCCGGGCCACCGCGTAAGCTACCTGAGATTTTCCGGTTCCCGCAGGTCCCACCAGCAAAAGTCCGTAAGCCGGAAGCGTATGCGTCCGGTTAATCTGGATAATGGTCTCGATAATTCTTTGTTTCACCCGCTCCATGCCATACAGTTCTTCATCCAGAATACGGCGGGCTTCCTTCGGGTCAATGGATTCAAAATAATTATTCTTCCACTGAATATTCATCATAATAGACAGGGCACGCTGGGCATGACGCCTCTCCTCCGGTGTCACCTCATGAGAACGGGCCACAGCCAGATTTCTTCTGGCCCACAGCCGGATATTATCCGGCAAGGTTCTGCCCGCACAGGTCATAAAATCCGTGATACTCTGTAGACTGGTCAGCTTCATATCATCGCCGGATTCATCCTGATCCTCATCCTCGACTTCCAGCGTAGGGGCATGACTGGCCAGCAGACGTTCAATCATAAACTGCAAAAAGCCATCCTCCGCGGAAAGCTTTGTCCCGCCGCCAAAGGCAATTTCACGAATCCGGTAAACGGCATAGCCTTCCCTGAGATTCTTGCCGGAAAGACGCACATTGATATGATTCTCACCAAGCCAGCGCAGCAGGCTGACAAAACGGGCATCAATTTTAAGAATATCTGCGCAGAGGGTACCATCCTCCTCTTTAAATTCAAAAGTTGTCCGCTTACCTGGATTGGTAAATACACCGCAGGAATGATGTTTCCATTGGCGTATCTGATTATCCAAAAGCAAAATCGGCTTCTCAGGAGAGGGATTGGATTCCTCAGATAAGAATGTCGTGTATGTACACACAGAAAGGTTTTGCTTTTCCGGTGTGTTTTTGAAATCAAATACTGGCATAGGCTACAACTCCTCTTTTTTCATTTATGTTCAACCTATCATATCATATTCACAAATCTTACGAAAGGACAAAATCAGCAATATCCCTTCCGTTTTTTTGCCGGATGGCGGCGAATCATTTTATCGCTGATCCCCTGAATCACATCGTCCATGGTAAATAATCCCTCTTCCTCGGCAATTTGCGCGTGCATCACCACCAACAGCAGCAAATCACCCAACTCTTCCTGCAGATTTTCCGCGTTTTTCGTCTCCTCAAAAATGTTGATCCCGCAAAGCAGTTCGGCCGCTTCCTCAATACCGGCCGCTTTTAAACTCGCATGGGTCTGTTCCCGGTCCCAGGGACACCCATCCTTGGCCCGAAGCCGGGCAATAATATCCTGAAACATTTCAAATTTACTCATATCATTCACTCCTGAATCCATTTACGTATCGGTCAATGGTAGTATAACATAAGAACTGTCCTGACAAAAGATTAAGAAATACCTTTCTCAAACTGGTTCCTGTATGATATACTGATACAAGGCGCCGCCTAAATCTAAAAAGGAGATACTTTATGAATCCAAAACTGAAAGAAAAAATTCTGGAATCTTTGTCATCTGTATTACCCATCACCGGAATTGTTCTGGTTATCAGCATCCTGCTGATCCCCCTGGATCTGGGAACCATGGTTATGTTCGTGGTAGGCGCTGTTATGCTGGTAATAGGAATGGGCTTCTTTCAGCTGGGCGCTGAGATGGCTATGACTCCCCTGGGCGAAGGCATCGGCGTACAACTATCAAAAAACCGCCGCATTTTTCCCATCTTACTGATTGGGTTTCTCATGGGCGTGATCATCACCATATCCGAACCGGATTTACAGGTATTGGCGGAACAAGTTCCTTCCATCCCCAACCGGGTGCTGATTATGACGGTGGCCGTTGGCGTGGGCTTATTTTTGGCCCTGTCTATCTTCCGTATTCTGTTTCAGATCAGCCTGTCCGCCATGTTGACTATCCTCTATCTGATTTTAATTGTACTATCATTTTTCATTCCACAAAATTTTCTGGCAGTGGCTTTTGACTCCGGCGGCGTAACCACCGGGCCTATGACCGTACCTTTTATTATGGCAATGGGTGTCGGCCTGGCTTCCGTACGAAGCGACAAAAATGGTGCGGGTGACAGCTTCGGTTTAGTTGCTATGTCCAGTATCGGCCCCGTCCTGGCTGTCCTGGGACTGGGACTATTCTATGGTCCCACACAGACCGCTTATTCCACCTCCGGTGTCCCCGATGTAAGCACCACCAGGGATGTGGTCCGGGAATTCCTGATGGACACCCCTTCTTACGCCAGAGAAGTGTGTATCTCCCTGCTTCCCGTCGTAGCCATGTTTTTCATTTTCCAATTACTAAGTCATCGTTACCAGCGGCGTTACATACGGCGTATCATTGTTGGTTTTGCCTATACATATATTGGACTGGTTCTGTTTTTGTGCGGCGTCAACGTGGGATTTGCTCCCGTCGGTTCGTTCCTTGGCAGTGAGATCGCCTCCGCAAGCTGGAAATGGCTGCTGGTCCCCATCGGCATGCTGATCGGTTACTACATTGTAAAGGCCGAGCCGGCCATACAGGTTCTAAACCGCCAGGTTGAAAATGTTACAAGCGGCGCGATTTCCGCCAAATTAATGAACCGCTGTCTCTCTATCGGTGTATCCGTCAGTATCGGATTGGCCATGATGCGGGTTCTGACGGGGCTTCCCATCCAATGGATCGTAATACCGGGATACCTGATCGCTTTACTGCTTTCCCGGTTTGTTCCAAAGATGTTTGTCGGTATCGCCTTCGACTCTGGTGGTGTGGCCAGTGGTCCCATGACCACCACCTTTCTGTTACCTCTCAGCATCGGGGCCTGCGATGCCATCGGCGGTAATATCATGACCGATGCCTTTGGCGTGGTGGCCTTGGTTGCCTTAACACCGCTGATCGCGGTGCAGATCATGGGCCTGCAATACCAGCGCAAACTGAAACGGGCCGCAGTGGCTCCAATCGGAGAAACGCTTACTTTCAGCGACGTAGATTATATTTTGGATTTTGAGGAGGAATGGGAAGATGAATAAGGAAATGAAAAAATCCCCCTTTCGGATACTCGTTCTGGTCACCACACCAAAGCTGGCAAACAAGGCTTCGGAACTATATAAAGAGAATCAGGTACCCGCTCATTATCTATTCTGCGGACAGGGAACTGCTTCCAGCGAAATCATGAATATCCTGGGACTGGGAAGCACGGAAAAAACCATCGTTGTCAGCGAGATGCCAAAGATGGCAGCTGATGAAATGCTTCTGAAGCTGCGCAAACAGCTTCATCTGGGAATGCAAAACAGTGGTGTGGCATTTACCATCAACGTATCCGGCAGCAATTACCGTACTGCCCAGATGATAGAAACTTTATACACAGAAACAGATACAGCATCGGCGGAAAGGAAAGAGTGGAATATGGCAGCAAACAGTTACAGTATGATAATGGCCATTGTAGACCAGGGATATAGTGAGGACGTTATGAATGCGGCACGGCCAATCGGAGCTTCCGGCGGTACCGTTTTCCATTCCCGCAGAGCCGGCAGCGAAGAGACCCTGCGCTTCTGGGGAATCAGCGTACAGCAGGAGCGGGAAATCGTCATTATTCTGGCTCCGAAAGCCGATAAAATGCCCATTATGGAGGCCATCAACAAAGATTGTGGTATGCACAGCGCCGCTCACGGTGTTGTACTGTCCGTACCTGTAGACAGTGTCGTAGGAATTGACTAAAAGAGACACGCCCAGGATACAGATCTGAAATTAAAGAAGCGCCGGATGACGAAACCATCATCCGGCGCTTCTTATGCGCCTGTATATGCCGCCGGACACAACGTATCGTATCCACGCATGATATGACCAGCAGGCATATTACTGTTTAGCCATATACTGTTTAGCCCATGACGTCACCATAGACAGCGTGTCTGTTCAACGCTTCCGTCAGCTCACCCATCCGGCTTACATCTCCGATGAGGATTACACCGCACAGGCGGTTATTCAGGAAATAGAATTTCTGATACTGCTTTTTGCCCATATCTTTAAATTCTACGGTCTTATAAACCAGGTTCGGATTCTTACCTGCATCCCCTGCCGCAAACAGAGCGGTATTCATGCCATGGAAGTTCAATGCCGCAGGAACGGTGGTATATTCCAGCGGTTCACCGGCCGCATTGGCGCCCGCCACTTTTCCCTGCTCTACTGCCTGGGGCCAGATCGCATAATTGATACCCTGATACTGGGCGCAGTCACCGCAGGCATAGATATCTTTCACATTGGTCTCCATACGGCTGTTGACTACTACGGCCCGGTCCGTTTCCACACTGGCCGCTTTTGCCAGCGCCATGTTTGCCCGCACACCGGCAGATATAATCACAAGTTCGGCCGGAACCACGGTTCCATCCGCCAGACTTACACCGCTTACATGCTCATCGCCCTCGATGGCCGCAATCTGCACACCGGTCTGAATCCGGATACCCTGATCCTGAGCAATCTTTTTCAGTACTTCGCCGGCTGCCTCATCCAACTGACGGCCCATAAGTACCGGGGCCAGTTCCAGAACAGTCACTTCACACTTGGCCCTTCTCATTTCCCAGGCAGCCTCCAGACCCAGCACACCGCCGCCGATCACTACAACCTGCTTCACGTCCGGAAGCATCGCTTTAATCTTTGCCGTATCTTCCAGCCGGCGGATAGCAACCACTTCCGGCTTATCTTTTCCGGCAATAGGCGGAATAAAGCATTCCGAACCCGCCGCGTAAATCAGCTTCGTATATTTCAGTTTCATACCATCGCTCATGGTGATTTCTTTCGTTTCGCTGTCAATGGCCGTTACTTCTCTGCCGAGAAGCTGAAGAATCTGGTTTTCTTCGTACCAGGCTGCCGGTTCCACAGCAATCTGATCAGCATCCAGCCCGGCTGTCAGCGATTTGGTCAGCATCGGGCGATTATAGGTACGGTATGGTTCGTTGGAAATCATGACGATAGAGCCGGTCTTATCCCGTTCCCGTATGGCCTTCGCCGCATTCAGCCCGGCGGCGCCATTTCCTACAATCACATAGAAATCTTTGGTATTATTCGTATACTGGCTTTCTTCCACTTCCACGGGCACGAAATTCTCCCGGCCCACGCCGCAGACCGGACAAACATCCAGGGAAGAATCAAAAATTTCACCGCAGACAAGGCATTTTACCAGCTGGCTTCTGGCAGAAGCTTTCTTCTTCGGATTTTCTTTCTCCTGTAAAATGCAGCCGAAATTATAACCATACTCATAGGCATCAATCAGATTATTTTCACCGGGTTTAAAGCGCACCCGGAAACCGTCAACCACATTCATGCGAAGCTGTTTCAGCCGCTCAATGATATGGGGTACTCCCTCTCCGCTCCAGCCGTAGCTTCCGAAAGCACTGGCCAGTTTTCCTCCATGGGTCCCGGCAAAAATGGAAGTGGTTAAATCCCAGATCGGCTTTAAAGCTTCTCCTACGATGGTCGGGGTACCAAATAAAATACCGTCGGCAAACCCCAGTTCTTCCAGCACTTTTGCCTGATCCGATACTACCATATCATAGCAGCGGACATCGATATCACCGCTGTCCTTTATACCTTCCGCAATTTTCTCCGCCAATTGTCCCGTATATCCGTAAGCGCTCACATAAGGAATAATTACCGTCTTTTTCGGATTCAGATTTACAACGGTACACCATTCCTCATATGTATCGAAAATAAAATCCAGTCTGTCGTCAAGAACCGGTCCATGACCCGGACAGACCATAGAAAGATCCAGCTTACGTACACGGTCAAGGGCTTTCAGCATAAACGGCTTAAAGGGGCCGATGATGCAGTCAAAATAATACTTCGTAGCCCGCATATAGCCTTCGTGATCGGTTACTTTACTTACCAGTACATCCTGGAATCCATAATGAGAACCAAAAGAGTCACAGGTCACTAAAATCTGTTCCTCCTCAATGTAGGTATACATGGTATCCGGCCAGTGCAAGTTGGGTACCACCAGAAAACGAAGCGTCTTATCTCCGATCTTCATCTCTTCATTGTCTTTCACGGCAATGGCCGTAAATTCACCGTTGACAATCTCTTTCAAAAATCCGATGGCACATCCGGTCGCGATAATTTTTAGTCCTGGATTCAGCTCCAAAAGTTTTTCCACACTGCCCGCATGATCCGGCTCCGTATGGTTCACAACCAGATAATCAATTTTCGTTATATCCGTGATTTCCTGCAGCTTTTCCAGATAATCATCAAAGAATTTTGCCTTTGCCGTCTCAAATAGGATGGTCTTATCTCCGGCCTTCATCACATAGGAATTGTAGGTGGTACCAAATTCCGTATACATAATAATATCAAAGACCCTGAGCGTATCGTCCACAATTCCTGTCCAATAAAAATTGTCTCTTAATTTTAATGATTTCATGCAGTCTCCTTTTCTCCGTTCAAAATAGGCTACACTTTACGGCGTCTATAAAAGGGCTGCTTTTGCAGCCCTCCTAAAAACCTTGATCGTTTCACTGACTAGTCTTCTACTTCTACAAATTCCTCTTTGCCCACTCCGCAAATCGGGCATACCCAATCATCCGGAAGGTCTTCAAAAGCGGTTCCTGGCTCGATACCGCTATCCGGATCGCCTACTTCCGGATCATACTCATAGCCACATGGCTCACAAACATATTTTTTCATTTTCTCTTCACCTAATCCTTTCTTTGCTTTATAATGACGATATATCATTAGCAATACCGTATAAGCTTATTATATTCATTTTTCGCAAAAACACTGTTGCATATGCAACAAATCAATAAATTTACATAAATTTTATTTTGAGAGGAAAACAAATGGAAACCATTCACCACATATTTCAAAACATCAGCCAGAAAGATATTGCCAGTATGATGATTTGTTTTCATGCCACCCAAAAAACCTACGGATCAGGCGAATACGTCTGCACCTACGGGGAAAACAGGGAACAGATCGGTATCGTCATTGACGGGGAAATCCAGCTTCTGCGCACCCACGCCGATGGGCGCCAGACCCTATTAGAACGCATGAGACCGGGAAATATTTTCGGGGAGCCTCTCACACCCAACTCCCCCGTTACCAATACACTCCAAATTTATAGTGCGTCAAAAAGCAAAATCCTATACATGGATTATGCTCACCTGATCAAGCGCTGTTATAAGGCCTGCCCCTGCCACAGCCAGCTGGTAAATAACGCATTGCTGATCCTTGCCCAAAAAACGGTACAATTAAACGAACGGCTGGAAGTACTGAGCCAGCGGACCATCCGTGAAAAGCTGCAAAGTTATTTTTCCATTCTTGCCGCCCAAAACCAATCCCTGACCTTTCAGCTTCCCTTTTCTTATAGTTTACTGGCGGACTATCTGTCCGTAGACCGAAGTGCCATGATGCGGGAACTGAAAAAAATGCGGGAGGACGGTCTGATCGAAACCGACCGCCATACGATCACGTTGTTATTCTCTCTCCAATAGCCTTTCGCCAGCCATGCAATGACCAGGGAAACCGCAGGTATGATGTTTACGAAAATTTAAGATTTACTCTTCTGATTTTATGCTAGAATAGGAAAAACCAGTGATTCCTATGAATCCTGGTTTTTAAGCAGCATAAGGGAATATGTAATTTGCATTGTAAAGGGGAATATAATTATGAAATGTCCAAACTGCAATCAAGAGGTAACAGGAAAATTCTGCAATTACTGTGGCGCTCCCCTGGAACCTGACAGTACAAAGGAAAATCTTTCTTTTACAGAAGATAGGGAACATACGCAAACTGCCGCATCTGCAAGGCCAAAACAGACACAGACAACGACAGTAACGCAGAAAACGAAAGTAAAAAAGAAAAAAAAGAAACAGAAAAAAGGCACGATCAAGAATACTTTATCAGGCGGCGCATCCACCGTAGGTTCTGTGGCAGCCGGCAGTGTGCGAACCACCTGGAAATTGGTTTTTCTGGCACTGCAATGGATCTGCGGCGCACTGATGCTGCTGGTCACCTGGGAATTGTTTGCGGGCTGCTGGGCGCAGCGGACCACACTGGGTTCCATCATGGGCGTCGTCAGCGAAAAAAATATCAACCAGGCCGCTTACCTGATACTGGCAATCTGCTTTATCGCCTTTGGGCTTCTTCAAACCATCTGGATTATCAGCCGTAAGAAAATGCCGGACAACGGAAAGACCCGGAGAATGGATATGGGACGGGGTATTTTCGGGTTTGCCGTGATGTTGATTCTGGCCGTGGCCGCCCGGTTTGCTTATCCGCTGATACCGGAGCATCCGTACCCCCTTCCGGGGCTTCGGCTGTTTCTGAGTGTTGTCAGCGGTCTGGGAACCCGTTTTATTTTCTTGAATCTTGTTGGCGTCATCCTATCGATTGTGCGCAAAATTTAATTTATAGATGCCAGGGCCAAGAGTTATAAACCATGATGCGCCTGCACATAGTGGGAGTGCAAAGCACGGAGCAATCCGCATGGCAGCTTCCGCTTAAATAAGCAGCCATAAATGAGGAACGGGGGAAAAATCGTGAAGTGTCCAAATTGTAAATGCAAGGTAAAAAAAGGAGACCAGTTTTGTACCAACTGCGGAATGACACTGAATAAAGCATCGCCTGGAAAACGGAAAAAAACGGCGGCAATAACGACAGTTATTTTACTGGCGGTTATTCTGCTGGCTCTTCTGGGCTTTAAGGGATATCGATGGTTCCTGCATAATAAAAACAGCGGAGAAATATACCAGGTTTCTTTTGATTGTAATGCGGGAACAAATGAAGTATCCTATGCACCGGATATCCAGAATGTCGGCTATGCAGATACAGCCAAATGTCCGCCGTATCCTGTCAGAGAAGATTACAAATTCAGTGGCTGGTACATAGACGCTAATTGCACGGAACAATACGATTTTTCCTCAAAGGTAACAGAAGACATCGTTCTGTATGCGGCGTGGGTGGATATCTATTCGGAGGAAGCGATACCCACAGAGGAAGAGTGCCTCGCATTCGATGAACTGACGCAGCATATGACAGAAATCAACGCGGAGTTCTGTGATGATAATGGGTATATATCTTTGGATGACAAAGAAAAGTTTTTGGACGCCATAGAAGAATATATCATAGAAGAACAGTCCACGGGTGTTGTGACATACTATGAACGCTCAGAGAATACTATTTATCTGGAATGCAGCTCTGGCCTGACGGCTATCTGCGTTCCCCCTTTGGAGGGATATTCCTCGGGAGGATATACCGTCACAACGTTAAGTATCGATCCATTTAAAAATTCCAACAATGAAACCATGACAAATACGGCAGAGCAATGCAGTGCTTATATTGATCAGGCATTAAACGGAGTGGTTTCCCAGGCATTTTGCAATGATGAAGTAACCATTGAGCAATTGGAAAATCTCCCCAGCTGTGAGTTCTTCTTGTGGAACGGTCACGGAGAATTTGTTACGGCCATGGATGATCCTGTTTTGATCTCAAGAGAATCCTGCGGAGACATCATGTACACTTTAAACTGGGGAGATAAAAATACCTGTGTCAATATATTTTTGAAAAAAACCGTGGAACTTGTGGCGGGTGATAACTTTTTCTGGTCGATTACCCCGCGGTTTGTCCGGGAGGAAATTGAGCTGTATGATGCCATGGTTTATCTGAGTGCCTGTCAAAGCGGACGAAATGACAACCTGGCCAAAGCATTTGAAGAAGCCGGCGCAGAGGTGGTGTTCTATAATGAAGGCACGTCAAATGTAAAAACAGCGTATACACAGACAATGATGCAGTATATCATCAGCTATATGAGCGCAAATGAAGATGGTATTTTTCACACGGCGGCAGAATCTGTGAAGCTTGCCGACAAGGCATGCGACGAAATCCTGGAGGGCGGGCTGCAGAAGCTGATCGATGAACAGGGCGGTACTCGTACGGCATATTATGGTGAAGGTAATTATACCTTATGCTCCGGTATAAAAGGCAGTGTCTATTCTTCAGACGGCTCGGTTGATATCCGTCAGGTATCAGCAAAACTGGTACCGGGAACCAGGCTTGAGAATCTGTCGGAGGGTGAGGAATTTTATTTTAATCTGCTGGAACCGGGTTCCTACTATATTGAATTTTCCTATAATGGACAGACAATCAAAACCGTGAAAGATATTGAGGTGGTCAAACATCGTTTCACTGATATCGGAGCGATTGATCTAAGGGCCATAAACGTGGAGGTTACTGTCACAGAGGAAGGTACGGGCAGCGCCATTGCAGGGGCTTATGTACTGTATACGCCGGACGGCAAAACATCAGAAAAGAAAACAGACATAGATGGCAAATGTATCATCGAAACCATACAGCCCGGAAAATATTATTTTGAAATTTCAGCGGATGGATATGAAAGCCAGAGTTGTGAGATTTCCATTGATAAAGACTACTGCTTCGAGGTGGTATTAACAAAATCGACCGAAGAAGACGAAACTGGCGTCAAATATGCCGGTCACCGGTACCAGCTTTTTATGACGCCGATGTCCTGGAATGAAGCCAAAACATATTGTGAATCTTTGGGCGGTCATTTGGTGACCATTACTTCGGAAGCAGAACAAACGGTGATATATAACTATATTATGGGATTTGGAATTGATGCGGATATCTGGATAGGCATTACGGATTCCGCTTCGGAGGGAGATTGGTCCCATTGGATCACCGGAGAGACCGTCACCTACACAAACTGGGGAAGCGGAGAGCCGGATGACGATAATGGACGGGGCCAGGATTATGGAATCATTTCTACTGGTTACCGAAGCGACACGGACTATTCTATTGAGCCGGGACAATGGGATGACCTGGATAACGGCGATGATACTGCTTCCGGATACTTTATCTGTGAATGGGACCATACCGGTTAATAAGTATCCGGTTCTGTTCTTGACATCTGCAGAATATCCACTAATATCAGAACAGGGGGTGTCTATTTTCCGACACCCCCCCCTTACTATATATAAATGATTATGGAATTAACTGTTTCAGCCGGCCGCTAAATCCTTCCTCTTCCTCCTGGACCGTTTCCTCTTCTTCCATTTCCGGAGCCTTGATAGCCTCCGTTGTGATGGCAAACTGTACAAGCCCAATATTGGTATTTTTCTCAGAAGTAAAGGACACCGGTTCAAAATCATCACCGGACACATCTTCCAGCAGTTCGTTGATCTGATCTTTCACCTTTTCATCCAGGCCATCGGTCTGCTCGCGGAATTCTGCCGTCCCTTCTTTCAGTTTTCCGGTTCCCTCATCTAAAGCAGCAAGACCGCTCGTTAAGGTTCCGGTGTTTTCATCAATCAGCAGAGCTCCCTGATACAATACCCGGATTCCCTCCGCCAATTGCAGGGCTCCGCTATTTAAGATCGCTGTTCCCGCCGCCAGAGCCGCCGTACCTGTTGTCAGTTCATTGGCCGCGCTGGCAAGGGCCTGTCCTCCCGTAAGCAGCTGTTCATCATTTTCACACAGCATGGCAAGTCCTGTACGAAGAGCCGCTATTCCTGCTCCCGCCTCGCCGAAAGACGCCGTGTTTTGGCTTAATTGTCCCAGGGCGGCTCCGATGCCTTCCACACCCTGGCTTAGATTATCTGCCCCGTCACAGGCAAGCTTCAGGGCCTGGGAAAGCATGGCCAAAGCGGCCTGGGTATTTCCATCCGTCGTCGGAAACTGTGCGGCGGCTACTTCAAAACTTTCCGCCGCCATATCCAATTGGCCGGCCACTTGGTCCAGCGTGGCGATGATGTTTTGAATTTCCTGATCTTCCTGTGGCAGTGATACGGCAGGCACCGTGACATCCGGCGCGTCTACCTCTCCTATATGGGAAATCGTACCTGCCCCATCCATCTTGCTTTGCTGCAAACTGCCAATGATATTCTGAGCCGTCCCCTCATCAATGGCCTGGGACGCCGCCGCCGCTTCCACGGCCGCAATAGCCTGATCGATCTGTGCATTGACATTGTCCGTCTTACTGCTAATCTCACCATTGATTCCGTCGATCTGGCCATTTAAAGCTGCAATAGCTGCATTGGTCTCACCGGTCAGTTCCGCGGCTTTTCCATCAAGCGTCTGATTGATTTCCTCTACCTGGCTGTTCAGGTTCTCCAAAATCGCCTGATAAGAACTTTGTATGGCGCGAACCATATCCGCACTGCCACGGACCGCGGTGCCGACCTCGTCAAGAGACTGGCCAAGCTGTTCCAGCGAGCCTAACAATTCCTCCAGGCTATCGGTATCCGTAACTTCTTCTAATAATGCCACCTGATTTGCGATCTGATGCAGACCTTCCGCCAGACTGTCCGCACCTTCCTGCATACTGGGTATTCCCTGGGCTTCATCCCCTTCACAAACGGCCTGATATAACTGGACAATAGCTTCATCCACCAGGGAAAGATTTTCCAGAGGCGATAACAGTTCGGCTCCCTGAGAAATCATTTCCACACCGGCCACATATTGTTCCACACCGTTCACGTACTGTTTTGCACCTTCCGTGTATTGTCCGATGCCGCTTTGCAGCGCCTGGGCACCCTCATACAAGGTGGGTGTTCCCTGACTTAACGCGGTTCCTCCGGAATAAAGTGTGCCGGTTCCCTCGGCTAGTTTTGTGATACCTTCCGCAAGCTGTACACCACCATCCGCCGCCGCTTTTGTTCCTTCTTTCAGTTCTCCCACTCCATCATCCAACTGGGCTACTGCATCCGCTAATTCTTCGGTCTGTTCCGATAAATCCACATTATCCAGTATCTCCTCATCGATTCCCAGCGACATGGGGACTGCCTGGAAGGTAATGCCATCCATGGAAAAGTCGGTGACCGTGGCTGTGATTTCTATCTCCGTTTCTGCCCCAGGTAAAATTGTATACACAAGCTGGCGGTTTACACCCACATTTCCGGCCGTGGCTCCCTCTGCCTGAATGTCGGAACATTTTTCTGTATTTAAAACCACCGTTGCCTGCAGCAAATAATTTTCAAAAAAGGTTTCCTCACCATCCGGATTCTGTTTTGTCTCAATGACAATCTTCAAATCACCGCTGGCGCCGCCCAGCGCGCCGGCATCCACTTCTTCCTCATCCAGATAATAACGGATCCTGATATCCCAGGGAAGTTCTCCTTCTTCCATATTTCCCTGGTAATAGAATTTATCCTCCGCCATCGTTGCCGTGATACGGTCATCCTCCACCGTGATTTCACTTTGGTCCGTAAGATTCTTTACTTCACTGTACACTCCGTAATCGGAAATCTCTCCGCCATTTTCCGACGAAAACTCGTTGACAACATAGATACCTGATACGGAACCATCCTGATTAAGGGTAACGTATACATTTTCATCTTTTGTTATGGCTGCATCGGCTCCATAGACCGGCAAAACCGTGTTCATGGTTACCGCCGCGCAAATCCCCCATACAATGGCTTTTTTCAAAAGTTTCTTGTTTCTATTCATGATTTGGCACCTCCCATAGGATTCTTTTTTCTTCCAAACGGCAGTTTCGTATACGGAATGATACGATCTGTCAACAACAAAAGCGTAGGCAGCAGCAGCATAACCATGACTACTGACAAAATAGCTCCCCGTCCGATCAGCATACCCATGCCGGAGAGAATGGCGTTGGACGAGGCCGCGGCCATACAAAATCCCGCAATTGCCAATGTCAGAGCCGATACCAGAATGGAACTGAACACATTCCCCAGCGTATGCCGCATAGCCTCCTTTTTATCGGCGGTCTGCCTGTTTACCTGATAAGTATCGGTCAGCAAAATCGCATAATCCACCGTTGCGCCCATCTGCACGGTGCTGACAATCAGATAACACAGATAACTCAGCTTGCTGGCCGTAAAATAGGGAACACTCATGTTCACCCAGATCGAACACTTAATGGCAAGAATCAGCAGAATCGGCATAAACCAGTTTCTGGTCATGCCAAGCAGCACCAGATAAATGCAAATCACGGTAATCATATTCACGGTCCGGTTATCTTCTTCTACACATTCTTTCATATCATACAAATTCGGACTCTGGCCACAGATATAAGCTTCATCCGGGTAATAGGACTGGGCGATTTCCTTAACCTCTTCCACCAGAGCAAACGCATCCGTTCCTTCATACGCACAATCGGCGGTGAGAATGATTCTCGCATAATGCTCCGAATAAAATTGGCTGACAATCGTCTCATCCAAAAATTCCGACGGTATTTTATTACTTACCACCGCTGCATAGGACAGCACGTTTGTCACATGATTCAGTTCGGAAAGTTCCTGGCACATGGCCTCTTCCTTCACATTGTCATCTTTGGGAATGAGAAGTACCATGGTGTTGGTAATTCCAAATTTTTCTTCCACCTCATACGCTTCTGTTCCCACCTCTGTCTTCTCAGACGTTCCATAGAAGAAATCATTCTGTTTCTGCCCCAGGTATGCCGGAATGATACAAATTACCAAAATCAACGCAGCCAGGATATGTATTTTTAAGATACCATTGCCCAGGTTGGAAAAGGTGGGGAACAGTCTTCTGTGCTTTGTCCGGTCGATCAGGCGCGTGCCCTTTAATAAGAGGGCCGGAAGAAAGACCATGGCACACAGAAAGCTTAACAAAACGCCCTTCACCAAATTGATTCCCATATCTTCGCCGATTTTAAACTTCATAAATATCAGCGCCACAAAACCAAATAAGGTGGTCAGCATACTGGCGGAAATGGATTTCCCGGAAGAAAGCATGGCAAGCCGGATGGCTTCCTTGGGATCCGTTCCCATTTCCTTATGTTCATCAAATTTATGAGAAAGAAATACCACATAATCCAGAGATACCGCCAACTGAAGAATCGGCGCCGCGGCCAGGGTCACGAAAGAAATTTCCCCCAGGAAAAAGCTGGTGCCCAGATTAATCAAAATGGCCGCCGCCATCGTCAACATGTAAAAAATTGGTTCAATCCAGCTTTCTGTCACCAAAAACAGCAAAATGATGATGATCGGTTCCAGCATGGCTATGGAGCGTATTGCCTCTTTGGTCGCAGAATTCATGGCATCGGCCTCATCAGCGGCGGTTCCGGAAACCTTACAGGAATCACCTACGGCCTGCCGGACATTTTCAATGCCCTTCTGGGTTTTTCCATCCTCCACGGTAACCATAAAGAGCGCGTTGCCGTCCTTATAATACATTTCTACCGATTCACTATCCTGTATCTCAAGCGGCTGCTTAATATCCACCGCATCATCCAGCCAAAGCACTTCTTTTACATACTCGGCCGCGGCTATATTCTCCTTGATTTCCAATGCCTCCGTCAGGCTGACATCTTCCACCATCACATTCAAATTGGGAATCGGCTGCTCAAATTCTTCATTCATCTTGTCCAGCGCAATGGTTGAATTTGCCTCTTCCGGCAGATAATCCAACATATTGTAATTGATTCCGGTACAGAGAAAGAGCACAATACTAATCACCGATGCAATTCCAAAAAGAAACAAAATCTTTTTTGGATTTCTGACAATTAAACGATAAAGAAAATTCATATTCCACCCCTTTTTCTCAACATAGTGTTGATTATTATTCACGATACCATTATAATTACAAACAGTAGAAAAGGAAACCATCAGAATCGGGAAGGTTGAAATATAATAAACACTTTTTTCATTTCTGTTGATTAATTTACATTTTTAAAAAAATTGAGGAAACTTGGTATGGGAACGGATAAAAGAGTACGTTATACAAAAATGTTTTTGAAAGAGAGTCTGATCAAACTCATGAGCGAGAAGCCGATTTCAAGAATCACCATCAAAGAAATCTGCGAAGAAGCCGAGATCAATCGAGCCACTTTTTACGCGCACTACCGGGATCAATACGATCTTCTGGAACAAACCCAGCAGGAATTGACCGATGAAGTCAACCATTGCATTGACACGCTGGTGGAAGATCCCAATGAAAACCGGTTAAAACTGGTGACATTAGAGATTATTAAAATCATTCAGGCCAATCTTTCCTGTGTCCGTGTCCTCTGGGGCAAAAACGGAGATATGAAATTCCAGGAGAGCATGTCCCAAATCTTCCGGGACCAATTTATCAGCCTTCTGCCGGAAAACGCAACCAGCAATGAAACAGAGAAAGAATTTACTTATATTTATACCATCAATGGCTGCATCGGCATTATCCGAAAATGGATTTTTGAAGAGTATGAGCGGATTTCCCCGGAGGAACTAACCGGTATGCTGCTTCGCATCTCAAATGCCAACTCCCTGATCAACAAATCAAATACCCCGCTGTAGAAAGCGGGGTATTCCATCTTTACCTGTGAAAAAATTTATACGATACCGCAAATGCCATGATTGGACACAGCGTCCATCCAATAATAAACGTCCGAGACCTGACGGACCTGTATCATCTGAACCAGTTCCGGACTGTCCGGGCATATGGTTTCAAACAAATCCGGCAGAGAGGAAAATAATTCCGGCTGGTATATCACAGTCTTTTCATTATTATAGATGGCCCCATAGGTGATCTGGGCCTCCACCAGATCCTGGAACATATGGCTGCCATAACTTAATTCCGGCATATAACCGGCCCGGTTATCCGATACCTCGCATACCGCGGTGAAATTCGAAATATCGCCAAAGGTCACGGGTACTCCCAGTTCCGGAGACGATGTGCCGATGCGTCCCGGCGTCATCAACAACAGGTTCTTACCGCTTTGGCGGTAATAGCGGTTGATCTTACCTATGGCTGCCGCCGCATCGTATTTTTTACTGTAAGGATATTCATAATAGAGTACCGGGTCAATCTGCACGATCACATCAATTTTACGCTTGCCGGAAGTCCCCATGGACGAATCCCTGATTTCAAAAAAGGTATCTTTCAGCGTCAGCTGTTTCAAATCGACGGTCTCCCCGGACTCTCCCAGATACAACGGCCGGCACTGCAAAAGGTTCACAACAAAATCCCCTTCTTCATCCATGTTTACGGCATATTCGATATCCACCGGATTACCGTAGACCCGTTCCAGCGTTTTCAAAATTTTCTGCATAAGGCTGGTAAAAGCCTTCTTTTCCAGCAATTTCTGACAGCTGACAAACCAGACCTCCCTGCGCCTTCCCATCTGATACAGACGGTTTTCCGCCTCATAATCGTGTTCCAACACCATTTTCTTATACCATAGCGGAAGTACCGGAAGCAGCTCTTCCATGGATCTTTCTGTCAGCACATTCTCCTGACAATCCAGCACATCGATATAGCGCTGGGAAAATTTATGCTTCTGTTCCACTGTGGTCATTACCGTAACCGCCGGACGGTCCAGATTTGCCAGCCGGGGATAATCCTCCTTTGTCCGGTCCACCGCCTTCGTTCCCAGTCCCATAACAATCCTGAGCATACCGGCCTCCGGGTCCATACTGGGGTACCATTTATAAGCGCTGTGACTGTATCCCACTCCGGCGGCTCCCGGCATAAAATATTTTCCATAATAGGAGCCGGAAACACGCTGTACCAAAATTGCCATCTGTTCATCTTTTTTATCCAGGCCCCTGAGAAGGCGGTATTCCAGCGCCGAGTAGTCCATCGTGCTTGCGTACACCCGCCGCACCGCCTGTTCAAACTCTTCCAGCCGCTGCTGCGGACTTCCCTGATTCACACAAAAAACCGATTCGTATTTACCTGCGAAAGCATTTCCAAATCCATCTTCCAGAAAACTGGAGGAACGGACAATGAATGGGCTTTGCCCAAAATATTCCAGCACATTCAGAAATTGCTCCCGAATCTTAGACGGAAATGTGCCGTTAAGTAAATGCTGCTGCAATTCTCCTGCCACGGCGAAATAGCCCTCCTTCGTCCGCTGCCGGATACGCAGATTCCAATCACCATTAGATACAATATACGTGTAAAACACGTCGGAGCCAATGTAAAAAGAATCGTGCGGTTCATTGTGCTCCAAAAATTCCGGTATCTCCGTCTCCGCGATTTTTCTCGCCAAAAGCATGCCACAGGCTTTACCGCCAATGGCGCCGCTGCCGATCATCCGGTCCCTCAGCATAAAATAATCATCCGGCTTAAAATACTCTTTGACCAGCGTGCGCAGCCGCTTATCCTTTGTCATGGTGCTGCGGATAATCTGATCTTCGGTCTCCTCGCTAAAATGTCCCCTGGTATATTCCATCTTAGCCATATTGAAGAAACGGTCATGACTGTCATAATTCTGATCCTGACCATTCATCGAGATATTCTGCAGCGTCTGGTAATACCGGCTCATTCCCACGCCGTCTTCCACCGTGGAGAAGGTGCCCGTCTTCTTCTTATAACCATGAGGCAGAAACATCCGTTCCGAATAACGGTTCCAAACCTTCAACGGGTGGAGGTATACATATTTTTCATTGGAATACACATCCAAAAGAAGCTGTGTCGTATCCCGGATACGGGCCACCGCGTCAAAAGAATGCCGTCCCCGAATCAATGGAAAATACGCCACCGTATCCAGGATAAATAAATAGGGACATGTCACCCGGAAGAAATTACCCATCATCAGGTCCGTATACCAGACAGACTGCAATTCTGACAGGCAGTCAAAAACATAAAAGGCATCCCGCCCCTGACGGGTGATTTCCTCGTGAATCGCCACTGTAAACGCTTCAAATCCATCGTCCGGATTAAACTCTTTGATTTTGATTCCGCTCAAATCCTTCAATACCGGATCGTGCTGCGCAAATCGTATATAAGTCACATTCCGTCCATCTTTCACTGCCTGCCGGGCAAAAGGTTCTGCAAACATACGAAACTCATCCAAGTCCGAAATCTGCCAGACCACATTATCTCCCAGGCGGATATGATCCAGAATTTCATCCATCTGCGGGTAGCCACTGCATATCTTGTCAAACGCCGCCATAAAAACCTCCCATTCTTTCAAATCTTACAAGCCGCTGCCATATACCACAATAACGCCGAAACACAATACCATACCAAAACTTAATGAAGCACAAAAAAAGAAAAAGCAAAAATAAAAAACGTAAAAGCAAAACAATAAGGCAAAATGAAAAACAAAAAAGCAGAATAACGAAGAAAAGAACCTCGTTGTTCTGCTTAATAGTCACTATATCATATTCATCCGGGTAATTCAAGTATTACTCCACATGATCTAAAACTAAAGTCACAATGGACTGGGCCGTAGCTTCCATACCCAAATGATCGGTATTATAGCAGCAATCATAGTTCTGCGCATAGCCCCATTTCTCATCCGTATACTGGTTATAATAGGCCGCCCGTTCTTTATCCACCTTACGCATTTTGCGCAGAGCATCTTTTTCAGAAACCCCATCTCTGACCGCGATATGTTTGATTCTGGCCTCTTCGGAAGCAGATATGAAGACGCGAATCAGCTTTGCCTTTCCTTTCAAAATCTGATCGGCTCTTCTTCCGACGATGACACAGCCGCCCTTCTGGGCAATGGTCTCGATAATTTCCCGCTGCGCATTTCTGGCGGATTTTTCAAAATGATGATACCCTTCCGTTCCAAATCCCACAGAACGATAAATCACCTCAGACTGAACCGGATTTTCATCCATACTCTCCAGATACTTCCGGCTCAGTCCGCTGGATTTTGCAGCCTCCTCCAAAAGTTCCGAATCATAATACGGAATCTGTAACTTCTCAGCTACCAGCTTTCCGATGGTGCGGCCTCCGGCTCCGTAAGAACGCCCTATGGTAATGACACAATCCGTATGACGCTTTTCGGGAACTGCGGCCGTACGCTCCACCGGCCCGGCCACGGTTTCTTCTCCTGTCTGCGCCAATTCCTTTTTCGTCCTTACAATTACAATCACCGTCACAATACCTGTCAAAACGTCTGCCACCGGCATAAAATACAGCACGCCATCCAGTCCCATATATATAGGAAGTAACAGCGGCAGTCCCACGCCAAATACAATCTCCCGGATCATGGAAAGCATCGTTGACTGCTTTGCTTTTCCCAGAGACTGCATAAAGATAAAGGTTCCCTTATTGACACAGGATAATACCAGCAGACACAGGAAAATACGAATGGTTTTCACCGCGAAATCCGTATAATAAACGCTTTCGTTCTTGGCCCCAAAGATGCCAATCCACTGATTGGGGAACGCCACAAAAATAATCGAAGCCACAAGACCAACCACAGCCTCGGCAATCAGCAGCATTTTCATCAGGCCCAATACACGGTCCTTCCTTCCCGCGCCTATGTTATATCCCACAATGGGGATACATCCGGCCGCCAGGCCGACAGATATGGAAATAATGATCTGGAAAAACTTCATAACAATTCCCACTACCGCCGTAGGAATCTGTGCATATTCGGCCTGGCCGAAAATAGGATCCTGCGCGCCGTATTTTGTCACCATATTTAATACCGCTGCCATGGAAAGGACAATGGAAATCTGTGACAAAAAGCTGGTAATTCCCAGCGGCACAATTTTCTTCATCAGGCCAAAGCGCACCCGAAAGCTATCCCTGGTCATGCTGACAGCTTTCATCTTTCTTAAGTACAGCAAAGACATAATCGCGGAAACAATCTGTCCGAAAATAGTC
Source organism: uncultured Hoministercoradaptatus sp. (assembly GCA_964427045.1). Taxonomy (GTDB): domain Bacteria; phylum Bacillota; class Clostridia; order Lachnospirales; family Lachnospiraceae; genus Oliverpabstia. Next base: position 25,151 of record CAYRTA010000002.1, read on the forward strand.
GCAACAGCAGCGCCCATCATGCCCCACTTTAAAATATAAATGCAGATCGGGTCAAAGATAATATTTAAGATCGCGCCGGTAAGCAGCGTTGCCATTGCAAACCCAGGACTTCCGTCGGAACGGATAATCGGATTCATGGCCTGACCAAACATATAAAAAGGTATTCCTATGGTAATCCACAAAAAGTATTCTTTTGACAGACGGAACGTCTCCTCATTGACTCTCGCCCCGAACATGGTCAAAATCTGGTTCTGGAACAGAAGAAAAACAGCCATCAGCAGGATACCGATCGTAACCACACAGACCACCGTACTTCCAATCCCCCTGTGCGCATTGTCTTTTTCTTTGGCGCCCAGGCTGATACTGACAAAGGTACAGCAGCCATCTCCCAACATCATGGCAATTGATAAGGCTACCACCGTCAACGGAAACACAACCGTATTCGCGGCGTTGCCGTAGGAGCCCAGATAGCTGGCATTGGCAATAAAAATCTGATCGACAATATTATAGAGAGCCGCGACCAGAAGCGAAATCACACAGGGTATCGTGTATTTTCGCATCAAAGTTCCCAGTCTCTCCTTTTCCAGAAAATCGTTTGTTTGCGTTTCACTCATTCTTTTATATAAACCACCTTTCCATAGAATAAAAAAAACACATGCGGATTCTACATGTGCTTCCTTTGTTTCATACGCACAGTCTGACAGCATGCGAACATCTCGTAAGCAGCATGGCGCAATGCTATGCCTGTATCGTATCAACGCAATTCAATTATTAACAAAAAGAAGTATACCACTAGAAATTCAAAAAAAGCAAGCGGAATGATTTAAGAAAACCATAAGAAACCTTTAAATGCAAATTTGATTTTCTCCTTTACCATAGTTCTATCATAAGAAACGGGAGGGAGAAACATGGACCCAAATAACAAACAAAAGAAATTGACTATCATTCTGGCTTTCATTTACCTGATCATTCTGACATGGATTATCGTCTTTAAGCTTTCCTTTTCCTTAAGCAGTCTGCCCCATTTGAGAGGTCTCAATCTCATCCCCTTTGCAGGGTCCGTCATTGTCAACGGCAAAATAGAGGTCAGCGAAATTATATTAAATGTACTGGTTTTTGTTCCCATGGGAATTTACATCAGTATGATAAAACCGGAATGGTCCTTTATAAAAAGGGTCGCCCCTATCGCGCTGCTCAGTCTGATCTATGAGACGGTTCAGTATATCTTTGCCGTCGGGGCAACCGATATTACAGACCTTCTTGGCAACACCCTGGGCGGCGTCATCGGTTGTATCCTGTATCTGATCATTCTGAAAATATTGCGGGAACACACCCGGCCGGTACTGAACCTGCTGGCCATCGTGGCAACCATATGTCTCATCTTGTTTTTTGGTATTATCATTGCTGCCAATTTATAGTTCGCCTATTTATCGGTCTAAATTGCCATCATTTACTGGTCTGTAATTTGTATAATCCACCGATCTAAAATTTCGATTGTTTCAATAACCGCAAAGTGCTATACTTATAACCAATATTATTAAAAGGAGTATGTGCATATGGAAAAATCAACCGTTTATTTCACAGATTTCCGATGTCCTGTTGGTACGAGCCAAATCGACAAGTTGAAACGCTTATGTATCAAAGCAGGCATCAAGGATATCGACATGGAAGGCAAATTTGTTGCGATCAAAATGCACTTCGGAGAATTGGGCAATCTGGCTTTTCTGCGTCCCAATTATGCAAAAGCGGTCGCCGATCTCTGTAAAGAACAAGGCGGATTACCCTTTCTGACGGACTGCAATACACTATATCCGGGAAGCCGAAAAAATGCGCTGGAACATTTGGACTGTGCAAACTTAAACGGCTTTAATCCTATCAGCACCGGATGCCAGATTATCATTGGCGACGGGCTGAGAGGGCATGACGATATAGAAGTTCCCGTAGTAAACGGCGAATATTGCAAAACTGCCAAGATCGGCCGGGCAATTATGGATGCCGATGTGTTCATAAGCCTGAACCACTTTAAGGGCCACGAGGCAACCGGTTTCGGAGGCGCCATTAAAAACATTGGCATGGGCTGCGGCAGCCGTGCCGGAAAGATGGACCAGCACAAGAATGGAAAGCCTGCTGTCAAAGAGGATCTATGCCGCGGATGTCACCGCTGTGCTCATGAATGCGGAAGCGATGCGATTACTTATGTAAACAAAAAGGCCGTCATCGATTATGATAAATGCAAGGGCTGCGGCCGCTGTATCGGCGCCTGCAACTTTGACGCCATTTACAATCCCAATAACAGCGCCAATGAAATTCTGGACCGCAAAATGGCAGAATATGCCCAGGCTGTCTGTCATGGCCGTCCCTGTTTCCATATTTCACTGGTACAGGATATTAGCCCTAACTGTGACTGTCACGGTGAAAACGATGCGCCTATCCTTCCCGACATCGGAATGTTTGCCAGCTTCGACCCCATTGCTCTGGACCAGGCCTGCGCCGACGCCTGTCTGAAAGCAGACCCCATTCCCAACAGTCAGCTGGGAGACCATCTGGCTCAGCCAGGTTGGAAATGTCACCACGACCATTTCAAAGACTCCAACCCGAACATTGAATGGAAAGCCACTTTAGAACAGGGTGAAAAGATCGGTCTGGGAACCCGGCAGTACATTCTAAAGAAAATTTGATTTATTTGATTTTCAAATACATATATCGTTATGAGTTACGAAAAGCGCCCAAATCGGGGCGCTTTTCGTAGTGCAAGCAGCATTCGCTTTCTATTTCTGAAAGGAGAATTTTTATGAAAACGAAAAAAATTATATTCTATATCCTTATGTTTCTGCCCTTGATTGTCACTTTATTTGCCCTTCCTCATCTGCCTGCGCAAATTCCGGCTCATTATAATGCCCAAAACCAAGTCACCCGCTGGGGCAGCAAATACGAGACGCTCATTTTCCCGGCCATGTCGATTCTGCTCGGTCTCATTATGCTGGCGGTGGCCAAATACTCTGCCAGACAGGAGGGCACGGGAAAGAACAACGAAACAATTTGCATAATAGCTGGCATCCTGTCTCTGATTCTCTTTAATGCCATGACCTATTATTTTCTCTATACCGATTTTCATATGGTCGAGGACCTGTCAACGATCACCCTTGATATAAACCAGCTTCTCTTTGGCATATTGGGCATCTTTTTGATTGTCGCGGGAAATCTCATGCCAAAGGTACGAAAGAATTCTCTGCTCGGATTACGAACCAGCTGGAGTCAGAAAAACGAAATCACCTGGAAAAAAAGCCAGCGCTTTGGCGGGATCTCTCTGATGATAGGCGGAATCCTGATGATCATTGTCTGTCTGCTTACGAAAGGATATACCTGCTTTTTGTGGTCCATGGGCATCTTCCTGCTGATTTTGGTCATAGATATCTACATGACGTATAAGATCGCACAAAAGAACTGACCTTTATGGTGTGCCAGGTGTTTTGCCCGCAAATGACTTCCGTGAAAACTGCATGGTAACTGCTGCAATCCTTGTATTCTGTTAAAAGACCTCCCTATGAATTCGTTCCACTAAGAGTTCGCTTTCCTCATGGGCCTGGGGATGACTCTTTGGCATACCCAGACACAAAATTGCCTCCAATGCGTATTGCTGTGGTATATGAAGCAGTTCCCTTACCACTTCATCCGCTGTTCCTCCATTTGCTGACGGACGCAGCCTTCCCTGTACCCAGCAGCTGCCCACGCCCAGTGCATCTGCCATCAAATGCATCTGCGCCATCGCAATGGAGCAGTCCTCAGTCCAGACATCGGTAGCTTCCGTATTTCCCACCACCACAATGGCCGCATCGGCGCCTGCCAGTATTCCCGAACCATTGGGACGGCACTTGGAAAGTTTCTCCAACATGCCTTTGTCACGAACAAGGATAAATTCCCATGGCTTCCGGTTTCTGCCCGTTGGAGCCAACAATCCGGCCTGCAGGATCTTTTCTATTTTCTCCTCCGGAATTGTTTCTCCTGTGTACAAACGCACGCTTCTGCGATTTTTCATGATCTCTAATAATTCCATATACCATCCCTCTTTCTATAGTTTTATATAGAAATTACTATACCACGGAATGGCTACCGCTCCAAGACCCAGTTCTGACTCTGATTTTGCAGTTTTACCATATGACTGTAAATTCCCTCCTGCTTCATCAGTTCGTCTGGCGTACCCTGTTCCGCCACATGACCGTCTTTTAAAACCACAATCTTATCGGCTCCCGCCACCGTACGCATACGGTGAGCGATCAAGAGCACTGTTTTCCCTTTTACCAGAGTAGAAATGGCTTCCTGAATTTTAGTTTCATTTTCCACATCCAGACTGGCAGTGGCCTCATCCAGCAGGATAACCGGCGCATCCTTTAAAAGCGCTCTTGCGATAGAAAGCCGCTGTCGCTCTCCGCCGGACAGTGCCGCGCCATTCTCACCGATCATCGTATCATAACCCTGGGGCAGTTTCAGGACAAATTCGTCACACATGGCGGCTTTTGCGGCAGCTTTCACTTCTTCGTCCGTGGCATCTCTTCTTCCGATACGGATATTTTCCATAATCGTATTATTAAAGAGTACCACGTCCTGGAATACAATGGAAAATTGCTTCAATAAGGCCTCCGGTTCTGTTTTTCGAATATCTGCGCCACCCAGAGTAATAGTTCCTTTATCCACATCCCAGAATCTGGCCGCCAGTTTGGCCGCCGTACTCTTACCGCCGCCGGAAGGGCCGACCAAAGCAGTGACTTGTCCCTGTCTGGCCGTAAACGACACATCCTCCAGTACGGTCTCCCCCGTATTATAAGAAAAAGATACGTGATCAAATAAAATGTCGCAGCCGTTGTTTTGAAGTTCTGACGTGCCCTCCTGTACCTTTTCATCATTAATCTTTTCCATCCGTTCCGCTACCAGCCGGGTACTGAATACGGCAGACAGATTCTGCAGAGTTCCGGCCAGCGGCTCATAAAGCCGTGTTGCCGCAATCAAAAACAGCAGGAATAAGTAAAAATCAATTTCTCCCTTTCCCATCAGCCGCACACCCACCAGCACCGTGGTGGCCATACCGATCTTCAGCACCATGGTGGCAGCACTGATGCAAGTGCCATTGGTCCATTCAGTAATCAGGGTGGACTTTTCCACTCCCGCGATTTTCTCATCCAGACCTTTCAGGTAAGCCTCCTGCTGATTATTGGCCTTAATATCCTGGATATTCTCAATGCATTCCTGGATGCCGTCGGAGGCAGCCAGTTTCTTATCTTTCTGTTTTCTTTCCTTACGATTTACCAGCGGCCGGGTGCCAAAAGCCAGAAACAGAGCCGCTATAACTACCCACAGAAGGGCAATTCCCATCTTCCAGTTCATACATAGAATGACAATCCCTATAATCGTAGTTGAAATTGCCGCTCCGAACAATTCGCAGATATAATGGGAAAACGACTGTTCCAGAAATGCCGTATCCGACATAATAGTGGTAGTCAAATCTGCCAGATCTCTTTGCCCGAAAAATGCCAGCGGCAGTTTCCGAAGCCGCTCTGCAAGGGATAGCCGGATATTGGCACTTTCTGAATAGGAAGCCAGATAGGTCTTATTATACTGCACGTATTCCAGCACATAAATAATGGCCAGAACAAGAACACAGATACCCAGATACATCCAGAATCCGGGCTGTGCTGCCGAATCCGCCCTGCCGGGACCGAAGTAAGGAAACAGCAATTGTTCCAGAAAGAAAAAGGTTACTCCTACCGGAAACATCAGTCCAATATTGGTCAGCGTACAGGATATAATAGCCTTTATCATATCATCGGCGCCCTGTTTCGTGAATGCAAATTTTTTTCTAAGCCACGCTTTCATCTATACCGCCTCCTTTTCTACTTTCCATACGGCAGCTTTTTGATATTCGTTCCACATATGGGTATAGATACCATTTTTTCCAAGCAATCTCTCATGATTTCCCTGTTCCGCGACTTTTCCGTCCTTAATCACCAGAATCTGGTCCGCCTTCCGCACCGTAGACAGCCGATGCGCGATCATCAGCACCGTTTTACCCTTTGTCATGGCAGCAAACGCCTGCTGAATCTGGTATTCATTGTCGGGATCGGCAAATGCGGTGGCCTCATCCAGCAAAATAATCGGCGCATCTTTCAGTGCCGCTCTGGCAAGGGCAATCCGCTGGGCTTCTCCGCCGGACAGATATACGCCTTTTGTCCCCACCACGGTCTGCAATCCGTCGGGCATCTTATCAATAATATCCTGGCACTGTGCCAGTTGGATAGCACGCTGTACCTCCTCCATAGAAGCCTCCGGTCTGGCCGCCCGGATATTTGCCAGCAACGTATCCTTAAATAAATGACTATCCTGAAATACAAAGGCCACCTGGCGCATCAGCTCCTCGCTTCGCATATTGCGTACATCCACACCGCCGATACGGATACTTCCCGCCGTTACATCATAAAATCTGGGAATCAGACTGGCCGCCGTCGTTTTGCCTCCTCCCGACGGACCCACCAGGGCAGTCACCGTTCCCTGGGGTATGGTAAAGGATATGTGATCAAGTGCCGGCGCTTTCCCTTCCTCATAAGTAAAGGTCACATCGTCAAATACAATATCACATCCAGTCGGCCGTTCTGCCTTTTCCGGCTCCTTTAACGGCTCCTCGTGGACAATATCCAGAATGCGGTTCAGCGCATCAGTGGCTTTCATATTCGCCTCGCTGTTCCACATGATCTTATTCATCATGCTGACACAGATAGGCGCAAACAGCAGATAAAAGATTAAATCCAAAAGGCAGTTTACATAATTCTCTCCGGAGCCAGCCAGGCGAAGAAGCAAAATACCGGCCGGTATCAAGAATGCAAAAATGGCATTGATACTCACCGTATATTTACACATCGGCAGCCGAAGGGACAACGTGTAATCCACAGCCCATTTCTTGTACCGCATAATCGCATCGTGAAAATTTTTAAAGGAATACACACTCTGCTGGAATGTTTTTACCACCGGAATTCCCCGGATATATTCCACTGCCTCATTATTCATATCCTCCAACGCATTCTGGTACTCGTTCATTTTATCCTGGAGGTCCGAACCAATCATCTGGCTCAGGAAGAAAATACCAATCGCCAGCGGAAGCAGGCTCAGCAGGCCGAAACGCCAGTCAAAGACAAATAAAAGCACCACAACCGCCACCGGAGTGACAAAGGCCCCGGTCATATCGGGAAGCTGGTGGGCCAGATAACTTTCCGTCTGTCCCGCTCCGTCGTCAATGATACGGCGCAATCTTCCGCTGCCCTTCTTCTGGAAATAGCCCACCGGCAGGGCGGCCAGGTGATGCAGGGCAACGGTCCTCATATTTCTGGCCGTACGAAAGGCCGATGTATGGGTACACATCAGCGCCAGAAAATAGATCACCATACTGGCAACGGAAAATCCCGCCGCCATCCATCCGTAACGGATAAGCTGGTCATAATCCGCACTCTGCGGCAAAGCCAGAACAATATTCCGAATCACTCTCCAAATGCACAAAAAAGGCCCCAGTGCCAACACCGCACTGATACCGGACAACACACAACCACCATAAGTCAGAAAACGATAAGGTCCGGCGAAGGTCATCAGACCCACCTTTTTGGCATCCGGAAGTTCTGTCATAATCTTCTTTTTCACAGTAAACACCTCTCATTCGATTAGTTGGAACTAACTCTTGTACAAATAGAAAAGTGTGCTTCGCACATCCTCGTGGTTTCACAAATTACCACGAAGCACACTTTTCCATAGGACACCTTCGGTGTGCCATGCCAAATGCAATCATGAAGCGACACCTTCCTTATTGCACTGGCTCAATCCCCAACATTCCCATCCAGCCATAATAACTGAAATCAGAAAGCGCACGCAGATATTCCGCCGCCTGCTCAAGGGGTACGTCATGTTCTACCATCTCATGCAGCGATTGGAAATACTGGCTGGAAAGGATATGTACCAGTTTCTCATCCGGGCGAACCTTCAAAACAAAACCGCCGGCTTCCAATGCACGGACAAATTCCAGCGTGGATTTTGCCTCTACCTCGGCAAGCTGATCGAGATAATGTTCATATTTTGTTCCTGCACTGTGGCAAAACAGGAGCTTAAATGCGTCGAAATGCCGGTATACATACTGGACAACCTCCGGAATCAGGTCATCTGTAACCTGACGCATGCCATTTAACTGTTCCACGGCCGGTCTCTTCACATATTCCACATGATTTCGCTCATACCAGGTATACAACTCGTCAGCTGCCTCTTTTACCAGTGCCTCAAAGAGTTCTTCTTTGCTCTTATAATAGCCATAGAAAGCCCCTGTCGTCACCCCCGCCTGTTTCACAATGTTTCTTAAGGATGCTTCCAGATACCCCTTTTCCATAAACTCTTTTTGGGCGCTCTGTAAAATTTTCTCCTGTGTTTTGATCCGCTTCATTATGCTGCTCCTTTTGACTGTAGAAAAAATATAACACTGTTATATTTTTACTATTATTATACTCGCCTTATCGATTGTGTCAATAGCTAAAAATAGTTAAAAAAAATCCTGTATCTGTAACGGGTTATTTTGGCCACATCATTTCTCATAGTAACAACTGTTCGTAGTACGCCTTATCTAAATCCTTAAAAACATTAAAGATAATCCGGTCAAAGGCGCCGCCCTCTGTTTCCAGTATGGACGTGACGGTTTCCACGGCTATCTTTGCCGCCTCGTCGTTGGGGAAATGGAATTCTCCGGTAGAAATACAACAAAACGCCACGGAACGAATTTCATGCTTTATACAGCAGCGTAACACATTCGTATAACAATTACGCAAATCTTGTCTAAGGCCTCTGGTAAGACGGTAACCCACAATCGGTCCCACAGTATGGATCACATATTGGGCCGGAAGATTATACCCCTTTGTCAGCATGGCCTGGCCAGTAGGTTCCTCATAATGAGAACCGTATTGCATCCGTTTGTGGTTCATTTTCCTGTTACATTCTTCCCGAAGTTCAATGCCGGCCGCACTGTGGATCGCGTTATCAATACACCGGTGACAGGGAACAAAACAACCGAGCATCTGCGCGTTAGCCGCATTTACAATGGCCCCCACTTCCAGTCTGGTAATATCCCCCTGCCAGATAGATATCTTGTTCCCATACGGATGGCTGCTGCCATATTGCTCTTTTACGGTCTGAATATCGGACAGTTTTACGATCCCTTTTTCTCTGGCCTCCCGGGACAAAAATTCATCCTGTACGCATACAATTTCGTCATCCATGTGCTTCGGCATGCGGATATTCATCAAAGAACGCAGCGCCATGCGTTTTTGTTCATAATTATCCTCTACTTCCAAATCCCTATACCGGACGGAATCTTCCTTAAACTCCTGTAATAAATAATTCAGCCGCTCTTCCTGCGTCGTAAATTTTTTCATACGCACATCTCCCATTTCATGAAATCCAAATGATATATCAAACAAACAGAAATAGTTTCCCATAAAAGAAAAATAATGAGCAGCTCGCCTGTGATCAAGTCAAACATTGCGGGCTGCCCATATTGTAATTCTATTCTTACTTTATAATCTCAGGTTCTGCTGTCATAGAATACTTTGTACATACAGCATCTTCGAGACGAAGTACTTCAAAGAGTCCATCGCCCAGATGATACAGATTACTTGGGCCGGAAGGATCTGCCAGCATGATCGCACGTGCTTCATCACGGTCGTCACGAATCAGCTTACCGGTAATGCGAATCCAGGTACCATCTTTTCTCATCCCGCAGATCTCAACTTTTGCATTTTCCATAATCTGCTTGTAGCAATCCTTTGTATTGTTGGTACAGAGATAAAGATGACCATCAATCTCGGTCGCGCTGCTGAAAGGACGAACCCGCGGCTGATCTCCTTCTGCCGTTGCTACGTAAAACACACCCGTTTTCTTTAATTCTTCCACAATTCTATTCATATCATACCTCCATCTTCCCAATTGTAATCTCGGTTGTTACAATGAAATCATAACACCCATTCGTTGTAATGTCAATAGTTACTTCTGTACTTACTTATTAAATCGCTTCGATTCTTTCTTGATCACAACCAGATAAATGAAAAACAAGACAACCGCCGTCACATTCTCCGTAATAGGCTGACTGATAATAATTCCATTGATTCCCATAAGCGTGGCCAGCAAAGCCATAATTGGGGTAAGCATAAGCCCTTTATTAATCACCGTATTGGCCATGGAAATCTGCCATCTGTTCATGGACTGGAATACTGCGTTAAACAGTTCAATAAATCCAAAACCGATAAGACAGAAGATCCAAACCCGCAAATAGGAAACGGCAACCGGGATAGATTCGCCCACCGGAATCAATAGTTTTACGAGGGTCTCCGGAACAGCAGCCACCAGTATCTGGCAAGCCAGAATCCAGGCAGCCATAACAAGGATTCCACCGTTTATGATCGACTTCACACGTTTCAAAAGACCGGCCGCATAGTTATAGGAAACCACCGGACGGATTCCCTGGGCAATACCTACACAAATCTGCATAAACGCATTTCCGATTTTCTGAACAACACCCCAGGCAGCCAGCTCAACTTGTCCGCCCAGAATGCTGAAGAAATAATTACGTGTAAAATCGCAGGTGTCCATAAACAGCAGTACAAGGCCCGCGGCAACACCTACGGAAAGCACCCGTGAACATATTTTTCCCTTTACACGGAAATACTTCGGCCGAATACAAACAACGGTGGTTTTGCGGCGCAGCCAGTACATAAGCAGATAAAACGCAATAGATATGTAATTGGCGACACAGGTTGCCAGACCGGCTCCGGCAACCCCCATATGAAATCCAAAAATAAACAGCGGATCCAGAATAACATTCAGAAGTCCGGCGCCGGCAATACCGATCGCCGATATTTTTGACTCTCCTTCTGCCAGAAACAGCTGGGAAAACACCTGTGACAATACCAGCGGCACGCAGGCAACATGAAAAGTCCAAAGCAAATATCCTTTACAAAAGTTGAGAGAATTTTCATCCGCGCCGATCATATACAAAAGCGGCTCTTTTGTGATCAAAAGAATAATGGATAAGATCATTGTCACCACGCTGGCGGTATACACCGAAAATACGGAAAAGGACTTTGCTTTCTCCCGGTCTCCCTTTCCCAATTCCGCCGCTATGTTGGCATTTCCGCCGGCGCCAAATATCGTTCCGACACAGGACGCCAGCATGACAACCGGAAATGTAATTGTCATAGCAGAGATCTGATAGGTATCTCCTGTTCTTCCCACGAAAAAAGCATCGGCCAGATTCAAAATCAGAAATGTCAGCTGACTAAGGGCCGCAGGAATAATAAATTTTGCAAGCACCGCAGGAATCGAATACTTTGTAAAGGCCTCTTCCTGCATATACGCCTTCTTTTCTTTACTTTTACTCAAAACAACTTACCTCCATGAAACCAAAGCAAACCGGAACAACTGCCGCCGTCCTAAGAAACAACGGCATTGCCCGTGTACAATTGATAATATCTTCCCTTTTCTTCCAGCAACTGATCATGAGTTCCCCGTTCAATAATCCTTCCCTGTTCCAAAACCATAATACAGTCCGCATTACGCACAGTGGAAAGGCGATGGGCAATAACAAATGTGGTGCGTCCCTTCATCAGCGCATCCATACCGTTTTGCACCAGAGTCTCCGTTCTGGTATCGATAGATGATGTCGCTTCATCCAGAATCAGCACCGGCGGATCCGCCACCGCCGCGCGGGCAATTGCCAGCAGCTGCCGCTGACCCTGGGAAAGATTTCCGCCGTCTCCGGTCAGCATAGTCTGGTAGCCATCCGGCAAACGCCGGATAAATCCATCTGCATTCGCCAGCTTTGCCGCTTCGATACATTGCTCATCGGTGGCATCCAGTCTTCCGTAACGGATATTGTCAATAACCGTGCCGGTAAACAAATGGGTATCCTGCAATACCATACCGAGGGAACGGCGAAGTTCCGGCTTCTTAATTTTCGTGATGTTGATTCCGTCATAACGGATTTTTCCATCCTGTATATCATAAAAACGATTGATCAGGTTTGTGATGGTGGTCTTGCCCGCTCCGGTACTTCCTACAAAAGCGATCTTCTGTCCCGGTTCGGCATACAGCCGGATATCATGGAGTACCATCTTTTCATCATTATAGCCGAAATCAACACCGTCCAGCACAACGGCCCCTTCCAGTTTCTTATAGGTTACCGTACCCTCTGCCTTATGGGGATGTCTCCAGGCCCACACGCCGGTCCGTTCCGGCGTCTCCGTCAGCGTGCCATCCGGATTCTCTTTGGCATTGACCAACTCTACGTAACCATTGTCTTCTTCCGGCTGTTCTTCCAACATTTTGAACACACGGCCCGCGCCGGCCATAGCCATGATGACACTGTTCATCTGCTGGCTGATCTGTGTTACGGGCTGGGAGAAGTTTTTATTCAAGGTCAGGAAGGATACCAGCGTACCAAGCGTCAGACCCCACATGCCATTCAGAGCCAATATGGCGCCCACGATGGCACACAGGACGTAGCTGACATTTCCCAGGCTGACATTGACAGGCATCATAAGACCGGCAATTAAATTCGCTTTATACGCGCTTTCCCGCAGTTCCCTGTTCCGTTTTTTGAACTCTTCCAGACTCTTCTCTTCGTGGCAGAATACCTTAACGACCTTCTGTCCGGCCATCATCTCCTCGATATAACCGTTTACAACACCGAGGGATTTTTGCTGATTTACAAAAAACCTGGCAGACCGTTTACTCATGGCAGACAAAGAAAAGATCATCACCAGAACAACGAGGACAGAAATAATAGTCAGCGGAATATCCAAAACCACCATACTGATAAAAGTGGTCACAATCGTCACGGAAGAATTGACAAACTGAGGCATACTCTGGCTCATAAGCTGCCGCAGGGTATCCACGTCATTGGTATATACGGACATGATATCGCCATGGGCATTGGTATCAAAATACTTAATCGGCAGCGTTTCCATATGGGTAAATAAGTCATTTCTAAGCTTCTTCATGACGCCCTGTGTGATATTTACCATAATACGGTTATATGCATAAGCGCAGATAATTCCGATCACATAGATGATAACCAGCGAGGTCAGCGCCTTAACCAGGGGGCCAAAATCCGGCGCATCGCTTTTTGTCAGCGGAATAATGTAATCATCAATCAGGGTTCTCATAAACAGGGTTCCCCGAAGGGTAGCCAGCGAAGAACCGATAATACACAAAATTACCACGCAGAAGGAAAAGCCGTATCCTTTTAGCATATACCCCAGCAGCCGCTTCAACAGAGAAAACGGATTCTGCAGTGTTCCTGAATCTTTATTCTGCTCTCCCATTATGCCTCACCTTCCTTTCCGGTTTCCGAAACCTGATGATCAAAGTCACCGCCGCCCTTTGTCTGTGTCTCAAAAATTTCCTGATAAATCACATTATCTTTCAGCAGGTTTTCATGACTGTCAAAACCGCTGATCATTCCGTTATCCAGCACAAGAATACGGTCCGCATCCTGCACACTGGAAACTCTCTGGGCAATGATAATCTTCGTGGTTCCCGGAATCCTGGCGGCAAAAGCCTGCCTGATCTTACTGTCAGTAGCGGTATCTACCGCACTGGTCGAATCATCCAGAATCAAAACCTTCGGCTGTTTTAACAATGCCCTCGCAATACACAGACGCTGCCTCTGGCCGCCGGACAGATTGGCGCCGCCCTGGTCTACCCAGGTATCATACCGCTTCGGGAATCGCTCAATAAACTCATCGGCACAGGCCTGACGGCATACTTCCATGCACTCTTCCTCCGTGGCATCTTCTTTTCCCCAGCGAAGATTATCCAGAATTGTACCGGAAAAAAGCACGTTTTTCTGAAGTACCACGGCTACCTGATTACGCAGCGCCTCCATATCATACTTACGCACATCCAGACCACCTACGGATACGGAACCGGCACTTACGTCATACAGGCGGCTGATCAGATTGACCAGGCTGGACTTTCCGCTTCCCGTACCGCCGATGATTCCAATGGTCTCGCCGGAGGCAATATGCAGCGTAATATCGGAAAACGTCTTTTCTCCGCTTCCTTCTTTATAAGAAAAGTCCACATGATCGAAATCAATACTTCCGTCCGCCACTTCATACACCGGATTTTCCGGATTGGAAAGACTGGCTGTTTCATTCAGCACCTCCGCGATTCGCCGGCCGCTGGCGGCGCTCATGGCAAAGATTACGAAGATCATAGAAAGCATCATCAGCGACATCAGAGTGCTCATGATATAGCTGAACAAAGATGTCAGGTTTCCGGTAGTCAGATCGCCAATGACAATGAAATTTGCCCCAAACCAGGACAGTGCGACGATGCAGCCGTAAACCACCAACATCATAACCGGGTTATTCAGAGCAATGAGACTTTCCGCCTTTACAAAAAGACGGTACAGATTATTGGCCGCCTTTGTAAATTTCTCATTTTCATAATCTTCCCGGACAAACGCTTTCACAACACGTATGGCAGAGACATTTTCCTGTATACTTGCATTCAGGTCATCGTATTTGCGGAATACCTGGTCAAAGGTCTTGATCGTACTGCGGACAATCATAAAGAGAATGACTGACAAAATGACAATCGCGGCCAAAAAGACCAGACTCAGTTTCTTATTGATAATAAAACACATAACGAGACTGCAAACCAGTACGATCGGTGATCTGACTATAATACGCAGCGCCATCTGAAAGGCATTTTGCACATTAGTCACATCCGTTGTCATCCTGGTAACCAATCCCGCCGTGCTAAACTTATCAATATTGGCAAAAGAAAATTTCTGAATGTTTTCGTACATCGCCTCCCGCAAATTGCAGGCGAATCCGGTAGATGCCGAAGCAATGGTCTTGCCCGCAAGACTGCCGAAGATCAAACTCAGAACCGCTAATCCAAGCATAATGGCTCCATAGTAATATACCTTTCCCATATTGCCTGCCTCGATCCCCTTATCGATAATGGAGGCCGTCGTAAAGGGTATCATAAGTTCCATTAATACATCCAAAGCTACAAAAACCGGTGTCAAAAGGGAATCCCTTTTATATTCACCGAGTTGTTTTAACAGTATTTTAATCATGCAATTATCCTCCTTTATACCACTCATAATTATATCTTTTATCTCTTGTTTGAGAATTAAAAATATGTTATTATTGATAAAATATATTTATCGGTATGAAACAGGAGAAGCTAGCGTATATCATATAAAAACAGGAGAAATCATGAACACATTCCAATTAACCTGCTTCCTCGCAGTGGCTGAAACCCTCAATTTTGCACAGGCCGCCGAGCTATGCGGAATTACCCAGCCTGCTATCACACATCAGATTCACTCACTGGAAACAGAACTGAGCGTAAAGCTTTTTAATCGTACAACCAGAACCGTAAAGCTTACGCAGGATGGCCAGACCTTCCTAAACGATGCCCAAAACATCGTAGCGATTTCTGAGCGGGCCATCAAGCGGTTCAAAAACCCTCACGAGGAAATCCGCACCCTGTCTCTGGGGTGCCATATTCATGGTCATTTATTCCTGCTTCCCAGGGTATTGAGCCGTCTGGCTGAAAACTATCCGAATCTTCATCCTCAGATTCATGTTGTTCCCTTTAAACATCTATATCGTCTGCTGGCGGAAGATGATGTGGATGTGATTATGGCTTTCCGGGAAAACGGCACCAAAAAGATGCCCTTCATTTATAAGGAAATCGGCAAAATTCCCATTGTCGGCTACTGCGCGGCAGATCACCCCTTTGCACAGCGTTCCCATCTAAGCATCTCTGACCTGGAACGGGAAAAACTGATTCTGCACGATCCAAAGAAATCACCCGGCAGTATTACCATGCTGCAGGTGCAGCTCATGGAAAGCCATGCGCCCTCCGAATTATTTTTCTGTGATTCCGAGGAGGCGGCCATTGCGCTTGCACAGGCCGGATATGGAATTGCCTTTTTACCGGGACTGCATACGGTATCGGCATCGCCGCTTGTCCGTATCCCCATTGACGGCCTGGAGCCCTTATCCTACGGCTTGTATTACAAAACACTTTCGGGAAACCCCATACTCAGGGACTTCGTCCATTTTGCCCGGGAAATTTTGAAGTTTGAATAATCAAATAGCCCGAAAAAAACAACAGGGGGACATCTTTACAAAGAAGATATCTCCCTGTATTATTTAACGTCATTTCCATTTTATCAGGCGTATTTCTGAACCGTTTCTTCCGGTCATTATCCGAAAACTTTTTCACATTACTCAAACATGCCGCGCAATATCTCCGATACTTTTTTGGATATCCGCATTGATTCCGATGGCCCGCTTTCCAAGGCTCTCGGGTACGATGGCCTCGTCTAAGTTTAAGCGCACCAGAGTCATATTTGAATGATTTCCGGCCAGCTTTTCAAAGGGGAACCGCACTATGGTAGGCGTGTTAAATCCGATGCCCAACTCCAGCAAAACAGTTTTCTTATCCTGGCACACATCCACAAATTCTCCGAAACGGCGTTCTGCTTCGTGCCATGCGGCGGCTTCAACAAAATACTGGTCGCATCTTAAATTCATTTCCATAGGACCTCCGCATACGGGGCACCTGGGAATCATATAGGAAGGAATTTTGCAGTCGCGTCTGGCCTGATGCATCTGATTCATCATCTCAATATCATCGTAAGTCTTTGCATGGCAGCCCCTTTTACACTGAATCAAGCCGTAGTCGCCCTGAGTCGCAAAAATATGGTTGTCTCCAAAGCCCGCCTTATAAAATTGATGATCTGCATTGGTTGTCAGCACAAAATAATTTTTATTGCGAACCAGTTCCTTCACTTTCTGGTAGAGGGGCAAAGCCTGAGGCTGAATCCGATTTACGTATACATGTTTCGACCAGTATCCCCATCTGGCTTCCTCACTGGGAAAGGGATAAAAACACGCACTGTACATGTCCGTGACCCCATATTTCTCAATAAATTCCGGAAAAAGATCCGTAAACCGCTTCCCTCCATAAGTCAGTCCGGCGGCCGCAGATAACCCGGCTCCTGCTCCGATTAGAATATAATCCGCATCGGTAATTGCCTTTGCTGCCTCCTGAATCTGCTCCTCATAAGGCGCATTCTGAAAAATATAATCTCTAGCCGGAACACCGCATAAAAATCTCTCAAATGTCATTTTCTGTTTACCTCCAAGCCTTATTCTCTGAAACATCCACCGTTTCCTCCTGTATGCTCTTTTTCCAGACAGGCAGCCATATCCGCCAGCACATCCGCCAGGGTTATGGATTCCAGTTCCCGTTCCATCGCCTTTTGTACCCGTTCCAGCTTTTCATCAAGTACGCTATGAATATTTCTGCCCACAGGACAGGCCATATTCGGTTTCTCATGAAAATGGAATAACTCTCCTTCCTCCACACATTCCACTGCATGATAAATATCCAGGAAGGTGATCTCCTCCGGCGGTCTCGCAATGGTCGTTCCCCCCGTACCTCTCTGTACGCAGACCAGGCCGGCCGCCTTTAATTGCAGCAAAATTCTTCGTATCACAACGGGATTTACTTCCACGCTGGATGCCAGAAAATCACTCGTAACCTTTCTTTCCTTTTCAAACGTATTAATACATGAAAATATATGAATTGCTATCGTAAACCGGCTGGATATCTGCATAAGACAATCTCTCCTTTGTTTTTCCTTTTTCATATTCTAATTTGTTTTTGTTGTAATGTCAATGGTAACATCAATCAGGTATTATCTTCCTGTCCCTATCATAAAACAGGGGAAATCGGCATTATCCGATTTCCCCTGTTTAAAACCATCTGCTGCCGATGGCCCCATCTGAATTTTATTCTTCGTAATAGTCCGCCTGAAATGCCATATTGATCTCAGTTATTTCCCTTTTTCCATCAATATAATCGCGGTACATCTCCCAGAGATCAATACCGCCGTCCTCTTCCAGCCCATCATCATTAGGAATCCACTTCCGGATCAAAGCAATTCGCTCCTCCTTCGTGGTATCTTTAATCAGATTGCTTTTCATACGCTGCCTCCTCTTTCCTGCTGCATAAGGACATCCGCAAGTATTTTCGCGGCAAGCTCAGTTCCCGCCATATTCGGGTGACAGCCATCCTCCGCATACAAATTCCGTTTCTCTGATTCTTCATAAAAAGCCTGTCCAACATCCGCAATCAATGCATGGTTCTGTTTCGCTGCCTCATGATAGGCCGCATACATCAGCCGATACATTTCGTCATAATCAAATGGCATACTGTTCATTTTATCGCTGCCCTTTTGATAAGCCCAGGTCGCATAAAAGACAGGAGTAGCTCCGTTTTCATAAATCTTATGACAAAGGGCGGCGGCCGTTTCCAGAAACTTATCCTTCGTCATGGCCGGCGCATTGCTCATTTCCTGCAAAATCACATAATCCCATTTCTCTTCTTCCAAAGCCTTTCGCGTCCTGGCGCCCATTTGGGTCTTGGGATTCAATTGTTCAGCCTGCCGGGCTCCGCCCCGCGTATGTGCTACAACTTCCGCCCCGGTAAGACTGGCCAGCATAGAAGGAAGATCATTGGTAAAAATGAAACTATTTCCCAACATTAAAATCCGTGTCATATATTCTGTTTCCTCTCCTGATTATTTCGGTTTTAATTCTTTCATCATTTTAACATGCTTAATGTTTACCTCCATAAAAACATCGGACACGATTTTGTAGCCGCATTTTTCATAGAAACCGCAGACATCATATTTTGCATCCATCTCAATCACGCTGAAACCCTGTGTTCTGAAATAATCCTCCACATATGCCATAACCTGTTTACCCAAACCCAGTCCTCTGTATGCTTTCAAAAAGCAGAATCGCTGAACCCGCACTATGCCATTCGCCGTACGGAGGCAGCGGATGGTTCCGGCATCGGCATTTTGATACCGGATCAGAAAATGGGTACAAGGGCCCTGCAGACAATCGTTCGCATCCACATCCACTTCCCTTGGTACACCTTTCTCCACGGAAAAAACACGATAACGTATACTTAGACAGCGCTCAAGCATATCCGTATCGGCCACTTTACAAATATCCATATTCATATCTTACACCTGATCCAGGGAGTAGCACAGAAATCCGGCATTATAGATATACTCACGATACTCTTTTACCTTGTGCCCTTCCATTTCCCGCTCCACGATCTCGCTTGGGTGTTCCGGATCGGCAATAATCCGGTCACAGGCTTCCAGCAGATTATTCAGCATAATCGGACCAACATCGAGAATCCCATGGCTTGGGAAGAGACAGTCAAACTCACCGCGCCGCGCAATCAGTTTCGCCAGATTTTCCCGCAGTGTTGTAACGGTGGCCTTCTCCGTATGTGTCCATTCCTTTTCCTGGGCCGCGCCTACCCGGATATTGCTGACACAGCCATCATCGCCAGGGAAAAAGATTCGGTTTTTCTTATCCAGAAATCCGGCATGACCCGGTGTATGGCCTCCCATATGCACCAGTTCCACTTCGTAGCCGTCTCCCAGATCGAAACAATATCCGTCCGGTACTCCGATAATCTCGTAATCCTGCCAGGCAACCAAATCATTGCGGTCAAAATCACACCAGATTCCATTGCCCTTTTCATCAAACAAATAATCCCAGATATGCGGATTATTTTTATTCTGCAGCAGCGGGGCTTCATATTCGCTGCAATACACCCGGCCAAAGGGGAAATTGCCGTAAGCATGGTCGAAATGGGAATGGGTGTTGACCAAAATAATCTCCATTCCGCCTGTAAGTTCATCGCACAGTCCTTTCAGGTCGCCAAGGCCAAAGCCGGTATCAATCAGCAATGCTTTCTGCGGGCCAATAATCAGAAAAGACCAGACATTTCCCATTCCATCCAAGCTTTCCGTATAGATTCCATAAAGGTTATCGCGGAACTGATAAACCTCCGCATAAGGGTTGATGGGATATATTTTTTTCGTTTTATCGTGGCTGCGCAGCAACTGCTCGTAAGCCCATCTTACCCGATTTTCCGGTTCCCGGTACACGGTACGTCTCGTTTTTACTTCAGAACACATCTTCCGCTGGATTTCCATTCTTTCATCTGCCATAGTTTTTGTTCCTTTCTCCGTTCTTATAAAATCAGCTGCATTCCAACCCCCAAATAGGGCATGGGCAGACATTTTATATCATCATACCCTGAAGCTATATAATAGTCAAATGTCTATTTCCCGCTTCTTTTGTATCAAAAAAACCGCAAAATCAGTTTCTCATATAAAAAACTCCCACAAAAATGGGAGTTTTTCAGTGGCCTGGCCAGCAGCGGCTTTTGCTTAATAGTTTTCTTTTCTAACTTCGAAGTAGCTCTGCGGATGTTCACAGACAGGACATACTTCTGGTGCGGCGGTACCCACTACGATATGACCGCAGTTTCTGCATTCCCATACCTTTACTTCGCTCTTTTTAAATACTTCTGCAGTTTCCACATTGTGAAGAAGTGCACGGTAACGCTCTTCATGATGTTTTTCGATGGCGCCTACCAGACGGAATTTCTCTGCAAGTTCCGGGAATCCTTCTTCTTCGGCCGTTTTTGCAAAGCCGTCATACATATCTGTCCACTCATAGTTTTCTCCTTCAGCAGCTGCCTCAAGGTTTGCAGCCGTATCGCCGATGCCGCTCAATTCCTTAAACCACATTTTGGCATGTTCTTTCTCATTCTCAGCCGTCTTCAAAAACAGGGCCGCAATCTGTTCATAGCCTTCTTTCTTTGCCACCGAAGCAAAGAAGGTATATTTATTTCTCGCCTCAGATTCTCCAGCAAACGCAGTTTCCAGATTCTTTTCTGTCTGTGTTCCGGCATATTTATTTCCGCTTTTCTTAATAATTTCCAATTTATCTCCGCTCACCTTACAACGGGGACATACCGGGCTTTCGCCTTCTTTTACTTCAAAAATTTCTCCACATACTTTACATTTATAAGTTGTCATAGATTCTTTCTCCTTTTCTTCTTTTTTATCATTGTCTTTAGTGGCCACAGGCTCGCCGACATGCCTGATCTGCGTATACCTGGCGATATCCTGACTCGTCGTTGCAAGGTTTTCCAGGGACAAATCGTGCACCGAACGATTTCCCGTAATTCTTGCAAAGGTCTTTAACTCGTTTCGTGTAACATTCAAATAATTGGCAACTCTCTGGGCCGCCGCATCCACTTTAAGCCGGGAACGCAGCTGGGGATTCTGTGTGGCAATACCGACAGGACAGTTCCCACTTCCGCAGATACGATATTGCTGACAGGCCGCCGCGATTAATCCTGCACTTGCCACAGCAATCGCATCGGCTCCCATGGCCAGTGCTTTCGCAAAATCAGCAGAAACTCTGAGCCCTCCCGTTATAACGAGAGAAATATCTGACTTTACCGAATCCAGATAGGTTCTTGCCCGGTACAACGCATAGATCGTCGGGATCGAGGTCGCCTCTCTTAAGAAAAACGGACTGGAACCGGTCGCCCCTCCTCTTCCGTCTATGGTAACGAAATCGGGCCGTGCATAGACACAATGTTCCAGATCTTTCTCAATTCTTCCTGCCGCAATTTTGATTCCGACAGGCCTGCCCTCGGAACGCTGGCGAAGCATATCCACCATTGCCCGCAAATCCTCTTTGGAATTCAATTCCGCAAATTTACTGGGACTTTGTATGTCCTCTCCCGGCTTTCTTCCCCTGATAGCTGCAATTTCCTCCGTTACTTTTTCACCTGGCAGATGTCCTCCCATACCTGGTTTGGTTCCCTGGCCGATTTTGATCTCGATGGCATCGGCGGATTTCAGATTTTCATCCGATACGCTGTATTTGTTGGGAACGTATTCAAATATGTACCTATAAGCCGCTTCCCTTTCCTCCGGCAGAATGCCGCCTTCTCCGCTGCACATGGCCGTCTTGGCAAGGGCAGAGCCCCTGGCTAATGCCACCTTGATTTCCTTTGACAGGGCGCCAAAGGACATATGCGAAATGTATACCGGTGATTGCAGTACCATCGGCTTCTTTGCGTGTTTTCCGATTACCGTTACCGTGTCTACGTCGTCGCCATCCGGCAATGGCGGCGGATTTAATTGTGCCCCAAGCAGCAGCACATCATCCCAGCCCGGCATTGCCATCTGGGTACTCATGGCCGCCCCAATGATTTTACCCGTAACTGCCATTTCATGGATCTCTGCCATATACCGGGCAGATGGATCATGGCGCATCACCGATGGATCATAGGCCAGATCGCCGTCATATTTCCCGCTCTCGTCCTGGACGGACTCTGTTTCCACCATGACAAATCTGGTCGCCGGCTGCTTACAGACCGGGCATTCGGAAAGTTCAGAAATCGGCTTTCCTTCTTTTTCCTCGTCGTAAATCGCCCCGCATACACTACATTTGTACACCGCCATATAACGCTCACCTCCGTCATTCCTGATTTTCATCCTTCTGGCGGCACTCCGGACATACTCCTTCAAAAATCATGCGATGCAGGCTGATTTTAAATCCCGTATCCTTCTCCATCTGTTCATCGTACTCCACCTTGTATGGCAGCGGTGCATCAAATACTTTCCCACACATTGTACAATACAAATGATAATGACGATCCAACCGGGAATCAAACCGATCTGCCGCAGGCGCCTTGACATTTGTGATATCTCCATCTTCCGCAAGGATTCCTAAGTTCCTATATACCGTTCCCCGGCTGATCTTGTCATCTTTCATCCGCAGATCCGCATATATCTGGTCGGCCGTGGGGTGATCGCACCTGGATAAAACAGCATCTAAAACCATTCGCCTTTGCTTCGTGTCTCGCTGTTTCTTCATATGTAATCCCTCCTTTTCAAGAATTAGTATTAGGACTTATTACTAATAATAACGCATAAAGGAATACTTGTCAATCAATTTGTCAATTAATTATCTGTCAGACAGATACCCTGGCGCTGTATACCGAAATCCTATATTGAGCTGCTTGACTTTTATTATTATTAATAATATAATCATTTTTGAGAAAGGTGATGAAGGACATGGAGTTAATCAAAATATTATCAAATCCAGTCAGGATACAGGTAATGCAGTATTTACAGATTCACGGTGAAGCAACGACAAAACAAATTTCAGAAGCCATAGCTGATGTTCCAACTCCCACGCTGTATCGGCACATCAATACTTTGCTGAAAGAAAAAGTGCTGATGGTAAAAGAAGAACGGAAAGTCAGAGGAAGTCTGGAAAGGCTGCTGATTATCAATAAAGATAAATTAACGGCGATTGAAAACGGCGGCGTTGCAGATGTGGCATACCAATTTTTAATGGAGATATATGCCAGATTTCAAAAATACAGCATGAAACCAGATGCAGACCCCAGAAAAGACCGACTAAGCATGAGAACCCGCATGCTTTGCCTGACAGATGAAGAATTTGACGCATTTATGCAAGATATTGGTGCTGTTATGGATAAATACGGAGAAAAATCGGGCGGAAAAGAACGGAGCATTTCTTTTATTTCCGCACCCGTGGGGGAGGAAAATCAATGAGCTTTACATTAAAAGAAAAACGCACAAAACGGGAGATGTAAAAATGAAACGGACGATTAAGAAACCCTTGCTGTTTGTGGTGGTACTGCTGCCGTTAATGATTGCAGGCAGTATATTCACAGGGATTTATTCTTTCAACACTTACACAGCAGATATGCAGGAAAAAATCATTGCACAAATCGGAAGCTATGAGCTTTTGATTCTGGTTGGAACAGTACAAGGCGTACTGTTTGCTTCCGTGGCTGGCTTTCTGGGATATATGCTTTCAGAAAAAACAGGGCTGATGAGAAGTTTCCGATTTCAAAAAGACAAACTCGCAAAAGCAGCCCTGATTACAGTTATATCCGGAATACTGTTCAGTCTGGACTATTGGATATTTGGCAGGATTTTACCAGAAGTAGCGGAAATATACGAGAGCAAAATAACATTCAGCAATTTTATGGCTTCCATTCTGTACGGCGGCATCGTAGAAGAAATACTCATGCGGCTGTTTCTCATGTCGTTGTTTGCGTTGATTATCTGGAAATTAATTTACAGAAACATTCCAAAAGAGGAAATACCATGCGGTGTATTCATTGCCGCCAACGTATTGGCGGCGCTGCTTTTTGCGGCAGGACATTTGCCTGCAACAACTTTTCTTTATCAATCCGGATAAAATCCGTTGTATCCAAAATAATGTGCGGGCCATTTCCTACAAAACTGTCCATACCCCTATTAACAATTTCATTTACAAAGCTTTCATATGGAATCGACACCACAAAATTATTTTGTATTTTTTCAGGATAGCAATCATTTACAACATGCCCCCGATGCCTATCTGGACTAGCATTTCTTTTTAAAAAACGTTGATATATTTTCTCATAATCTCCTGTTAAAGTAACAGTAATCGCTTTATATGAATATTTTTCAAGAATTTCAAGTAATCCCTCTTTTGATACATTTTCAAAATTATTCTCTAAAATAAAGGATTATCTCCTTTTCATAAACTGTTCGGCCATATAATACATGATATTCATGCTTGCAATACCCAACTTAACCTTTTCTTCTCTTGAACAGAATCCAATCGTATCATACAGCAATTCTTTAATTTTATCTTTTGAAATAACGGGTAAACTAAAATGCTCTGCTAAAACCTCTGCCATTGTACTCTTCCCCGAAGCCGGAATTCCTGTAACTAAAATACAATACATATGTAGAATCTCCTATTCTATAAATTTGTCACATCAACCTTTATACCAATATCCTCTACTTGTACCAGAAAATCTTCAGACACTCTTTCATCTGTTATTAACAAATCATAATCCTCTATTTTGCACACAGAATGAATGGAATTCCGCCCTATTTTTTTAGAGGGATAGATCCCAATATTCATTTTACTATTTTCCATAACAGCTTTTCCAAATTCAACTCCGGAACTGCTGTGTATAGAAGCTCCAAATTCTATTGAAAGAGCCGAGTGGGACAAAAACGATTTATCAATCTGAATATTCTTTACCATTTGGATTGTATAAAAATCGTGGCAATGTCCACGATGAGACATTTCTCCTCCCAGGAAGATAACTGAAATACTTTCCTTTTTTCTCAGAGTTTCCGCAATCGTAACAGAATTTGTCAAAACTGTAATTTCTAATTCATCCGGCAAATTTAAAGCCATATAATATCCCACAGCGGAAGTAGTAATATATATA
The DNA here is from genome assembly GCA_964427045.1 of uncultured Hoministercoradaptatus sp. Lineage (GTDB taxonomy): Bacteria > Bacillota > Clostridia > Lachnospirales > Lachnospiraceae > Oliverpabstia. The sequence continues at coordinate 50,423 of CAYRTA010000002.1, forward strand.
ACATCATGTTCTTTAATATATTTTATTGCGCACTTTGCTACTGCCAAATAATCTTCTCTAATCTCTGGCAAATCTTTCGGATTATACATTTTTTCCGGATAGATTCTTTTTGAATCTATTGCGATAGCTCCTCCATGTGTTCGCTGTAACAACCCTCTCTTCTCCAATAACCTCAAATCTCTTCTGGCACAATCAGCTGATATATGATATAACTCTTGAATTTCGGATACCATAATTCTTCCAGTCTCATTGACTTTCTTTACAATATCCTTTTGCCTTTCTTCCATAAACATATTTCTTTCTTCCGTTCCTATTTTTACTTATTTATACTTGTTTATTCTTGTTTATATTTTATTATACACATTTCCATTGAGTATGCAATACCTTTTTCAATAGGTTCAAATTTTAAAATCAACAATCAACAAACTATTTTTAACTTCAGGAGGATTTCGGCAAGAATTTTCACGCCTTTGTCCTTACCGCAATTCATATAATCCATTACCTGCTCCAATGTGAAGATAATATATACTCTGTCCTTATCGTCAATCC
>CAYRTA010000003.1:0-45132 GCA_964427045.1 uncultured Hoministercoradaptatus sp.
CACATTGGTCACAAAAATGGCCGAAAAAGCCGATAAATACGCACACGATTTTAATCTGTGGTTAAAATTTTGAAACAGGAATTAAACAAGGGCTCAATTGTAAATGCACATTAGTGAAGATATAATTGAGGTACAAACAGGAGGCTTGGATAATGAAGATTGGTGAACAGATAAAGAATTATAGAAAAGATGCAGGTTTGACACAAGAACAGGTTGCGAATTATTTGGGCGTTTCAACCCCTGCGGTAAATAAGTGGGAGAAAGGAAACACATATCCAGATATATTATTACTTCCAGCGCTTGCTCGGCTATTGAAAATTGATATGAATGAACTATTTTCATTTCGTGAAGAATTGACAGATCTTGAGATAGGGCAGTTTGCAAATGAGCTTTCTAAAGTCTCATTGGAAGAAAATATCGTTTCGGCTTTTGAAATGGCAACGAGAAAAATTAAAGAATATCCACATTGTGATTTGCTGATTTATACGGCTGCGACTATTTTGAATAGTGCATTAGTTTTAGCCGAGATAAACGAGAATAGAAAGTTGGAATATGATGCAATGATTATTGACTGGTTTGAAAGGACTGCAAACAGCCAAGATGAAAAAGTGAGGATTTCAACCATTTATATGCTTGCAGCTAAATATATGCAAATGCAGAAGTATGATGAAGCGGGTGTTTTTTTGGATAAAATTCCTGATACTACGATAGATACGGCTATTTTGAAGGCAAATATTTTGACGCATCAGGAAGGTGAAAATGCTGCAGCTATTTTCCTGGAAGGCAAATTAATGCAGGTAGTGACAAATATTCAAAACTATTTATATAAGCTGATAGAAATTGAAGAAGAGACTGGAAATCATCGAGAAGCGGAAAAAATTGCAGAAATCGCAGATAAAATGGTATCACTTTTTGGATTGTGGAATTACGGGACGGTTGTTCCGCATCTGTTCATTGCCGTATATCGAAAAGATACAGAGAAGTGTATTAAATTGATAAAAGAAGCATTAAACGAGGCTCAGAAATCGTGGAATATAACAGAGTCACCTTTATACTATAGATATGCCGAAGCCTTACCTAATAATTCATTTTCAGGTGTAGGAAATAGTTTTACCCGGGCATTTATTTCCGAAATTAAGAGTCAAATTGAAAGTCAAAAAGAGTACGATTTTTTGAAGGAAAACAAGGAACTTGAAAAGATTCTTGAAGAGTATCAGGAGTAGTTCCTCAAAAACTGTGGGCTGTGCTCTTTGATGTTTAGGTGAAAGATCGTTGTGCGCGACCTCAGTTTTATTGTAATTACGGGAGATTTTCTCTGCATTGCCGGAGAAAACGGCTCCGGAAAATCAACGCTTATAAAATTATGTTGAGGTTGCAGTCCCCACTTGCCGGAAACATACGAATGGGCGATGGACCAAAAGCTGCCGGGATTGGATACCTGCCCCAACAGACTGAGGTGCTGCGTGATTTTCCGGTGTCTGTGAGTGAAATTAATGTCAGTTTCTGCTGATAAAGATATTGAATTATAGAGCGTAAATATTGTATAATCTATAAAGAAAGAATCAGGTTCTAGGCAGAAGAAAAAAGTGTAGCTTATACAAAAGATAAAACTGCCCAGAATCTGATTCTTTCCAATTGCGGCAAATCATGGATGGCTGCCGGTACAGTATGGGGAGAACTATGGTCGGGAAGAATCATATGCCCATCCTAATTGGAGAATAATGTGTCAGTTCAATAATTCCGTATTTCGATAGCTGTGTAAGTGTGGCTGTAATGGTAGCCTAATTTTTCTGCCAATGCAACAGAGGCCTTGTTATGTGCATCCCAACTGGGATATAAATTCCGCTTTAAGCACTCTAATATTAGCTTTGCGCCACATACGTAGGCTAATCCTTTTCGACGGTATTCTTTTTTAGTGTCAATCTCAATTTCTATTCCCTCCTGGTATCTGGAATAAGAGGAAGCACCGGATACAATAAGATTATCTTTACAGACTACGGCGCCTATTCCGAGTTCATGGTATTTTTCATAGCTTGAAAATTGCGATACTAGGTCGGCGCTCCATATTTCTGATTTGCACATTTGATAAAGTCGTTCATCAATCATGGAGAGTGTGTATTGTTTTGGCAGGGAAGCAACAACCTTTTCCAGTTTTTCCTGGTTGAAAATGTGTGGTTCTTTTTTTATTGCATATCGCGAAATAACTTCCGCTTTTTCACCGTAAAATTGTGTAATCATACTTTTCCAGTGTTCGTTTTGCGGAACCATAATCATGAAGTTTTGGGTACACCAAACGGGTTTGTAAGAGATTAACTCTATGTTTGGTTTTCCTGCAAAAAAAGTAAAATCCCCAATAATAGCCATTGCTGCTGTTGGCTTGTTCAAATCATCTGCATAGATTTTTCCCATAATTCCCTGTATGCAAGACCAGATAAGGGTTTCCTCCCATTCGTTAAACAACGCTAAAACATTGCTGGTTTCTGTGATTTCGTATATCATTGACTACCTCTCTATAAATGTCCGGTACTGCAAAGTTTTACAGCCCAATGTTTCCAATTTTGCTATCCAGGCCACAGCCCGCCTTTTTCAAAGGCTAGCCGCTGCTAAAGCAGCTTATAGCTGAATTGGCTGAATCGTTACGCAGATTTTGCGATATCCTCTTATTTTTTGTGGAAAAGTGTATGATTATATGATATAATTTTTAATGAAAGTATCAGATTCTGGGCAGAAAGAAACAGTGAAATTTCTACAAAAGATAAAGCTGTCCTGAATCTGATCTTTCTGATTACAGCAAACTGCGGACGGACTGTCGTGCTTGCTGGCAAGCGGCATTTCTCAATCACTTTCTGGAGTCCTCTCTTTTGTATCTGATTCAGTTTATGTTCCCGTTTTAAAACTGAAAAAGTCGCTTTGCCTATATTTGTTTCAGATGCATAATCCTCAGACAATCTAACAACCGGAAAACCGGAAAGAATCAGATTCAGGGTAGTCTTATCTTTTGTGTAAGCTGCGCTTTTTCTTTCTGCCCTGAATCTGATTCTTTCCCTGAAATTATAGCAAATCCGTAAACACAAATCAATCTGTAAACTTCCGAAAAATTGTCCGTCTGACAACTTTTTGGATACATGAGGGTAACTTTTTATATTTTGACTAACTTTTTGCTGCTCTGAATCGTTATACATATTAGAAATGGATAAACGTTTTGGACTTTATGAAAGAGGAAGGAGGAACTTGTGGATGCAGATTTTATTTTGATTGGAAAAATGAAGCGGGGAGATGATGAGGCTTTTGATGTATTTGTGCGTAAATATTATGGAGAAATTTTGAAATATTGTACCTATCATTGTCAAAGTATAGAGTCTGCCGAAGATCTGACACAGGAAACCTTCTGTCATTTTTTTGCAAAATTGCCTTTTTATCATCATAGAGGGAAAACAAAGAATTTTTTATATGTGATCGCAGGGAATCTTTGCAGAGATCTGTATAAAAAAAGGAAGATGATGTCAGTGCCAGGAAGTTTTTTTGAAATAGGGGATTGTGCCATAGAAACTCCGATGGAATCTGTAGTATCCAAACTCACGATTGAGTGGGCCCTGAAACAATTGCCGGAGGAACTTCGGGAGGTTATTATTCTTTATTATTTTCAGGGATTAAAACTTTCAGAAATCGCAGATACGTTACAAATCGGGCTGTCATTGGTGAAATACCGATTGAAACAGGCAAGGGCCCAATTGCAGAAATTAATGCGGGAGGAGGCAGGAGCTTATGAATCTTGATGAGCAATTATTAGAATATAAGAAGCAGCTGGCAATACGGCCACGAGAAGAACATATTCAAAAAACAGTTGAAATGTCTAAAGAGGTATTTCTTGCAATGGAACAAGAGTCTACGTTATCTTATTTGGAATTTTTATATTCACAGTTTCATCTGATCCGCAAAAAGTGGTGGTTTTTTCAGACAGCTATCCTAACTGCTTTATGGGCCGTTTTGCCGCTTTTGGAAGATTCGATCCATGTTTATAGAGGGATGAGCGTTGTGGCTGTTTTATTTATCATCCTTATCATACCGGAATTATGGAAAAACAGGACGAATCATTCTATGGAAATTGAAGCGGTAACATATTATTCTCTCCGTCAGATCTATGCGGCAAGGATGTTATTGTTTGGAATGATTGATATTTTGATCATCACGGTTTTCTGCGGGGCGGTCTCTTTTTCTTTGCAGATTACCTTTATAGAGCTAATGGTACAATTTTTGTTTCCTATGGTGGTAACTGCCTGTATTTGTTTTGGGACTCTGTGCAGCAATTATGCATTTAATGAAGCTATGGCGGTCGGCATGTGTATGATTTGGAGTGCGATATGGTGGTTCGTCTTATTGGATAAGAAAATTTATACGACGATTGCGATTCCCGTATGGCTGACATTATTTGGATTTGCAATAGTTTTTCTGGCATTTACTGTATATAAATCAATGATCCGCTGTGATGAATTTTGGGAGGTTAATCTATATGGAATTGAAAATGAATGATTTGACAAAACAATTTGGGGATTTTACGGCGGTAGATCATTTGAATCTTACTATGACAAATGGGGTCTACGGATTATTGGGAGTCAATGGAGCTGGCAAAACTACTCTTATGAGAATGATCTGTACGCTGCTGCAGCCAACAAGCGGAATCATTACCTGTAATGGCAAAGATATTTTCAAAATGGGCGGGGATTATAGAAAATTGCTGGGATATTTACCGCAGGATTTCGGGTTTTATCCGGAGTTTACGGTATGTGATTATCTTCTTTATATTGCGGCATTGAAGGGAATCCGTCCGGCGGCCGCAAAAAAAAGGGTAAAAGAATTAATTGCCAAAGTAGGGCTGTCTAAGGTGTCTAATAAAAAAATGAAAAAGTTATCTGGAGGCATGAAACGCAGGGCAGGGATTGCGCAGACGATGCTGAATAATCCCAGGGTTCTGGTTTTGGATGAGCCGACAGCAGGGCTTGATCCAAATGAACGTATCCGGTTCCGCAATTTAATCAGTGAGCTTTCTGAAGACCGCCTTGTACTGCTTTCTACACATATTGTTTCAGATGTGGAGTATATTGCAAATGAAATCTGGCTGATGAAGGACGGAAAACTCATGCATAAGGGTACCGCAGATGAAATTATAAACTCCATGCCGGAAGATGTCTGGGAATGTTTTGTGGAGAAAAATATGGTAGCCGCATTAATGAAAAAATACAAAATATCAAATATGAAGGCAGAACCAGATGGCGTGGAATTACGAATCATTTCGCGGGAAAGGCCATTTACTAACGCTAAATGTGTACAGGCATCATTAGAAGATGTATTTTTATATTATTTTAGAGAAAAGGCAGGTGACGAAAATGCTGCGGTTTGAAGTGAAAAAAGTTTTTTCAAAAATGGTAAATAAAATAGCGCTTATGATTTTGGCAGTGGCTCTTTTGACGGTAAGTTTTTTAGCCGTTGGAAATGTAGAGTATGTTGATGAAGAAGGAAATTCTACGAATGGGATTGCGGCAGCGCGTAATTTGCAAAATGTTAAAAACCAGTGGGCAGGCTATATTACGACAGACGTACTTTCCAGTGTTATTGAGAAGAATGGGGAAATCAATGCTTCAGACGAATATTTATCCAAAGATTACAGGGAGAATAATAAAGCATATGCTAAAAAACAGGGTTTTTCCGATATTATAGAAATGATAAATAAAGCTTTTTGCTCGTTTCAAGATTATGATTATTACCGGGCGGGCAGTGTTACTGCTGATGAAATTAGCCAATTCTATGAAAATCGGACTTCAAATCTGGTTGAATGGTTAAATACGGATGAAATAAAAGATCTTTATTCAGAAGATGAAAAAAATTACTTAATTTCACAATATAAAGAACTTGAGCCCCCTTTTTATTATGAATATGCAGATGGCTGGAAATCTCTTTTAGAATATGCCCCTACAATTATTATGTTATTTGTGCTAATCATGAGTTTTCTTGTATCCGGTATTTTTTCAAACGAGTTTCAGCTGAAGGCGGATTCCATCTTTTTTTCTTCAAAGTTCGGAAGAAATAAGGCGACCGCTGCTAAGATTGGAGCAGGTTTTCTCACAGTATCTGCTTTATACTGGCTTGTAATGTTGATTTATTCAGCAGTAGTGCTGCTGATATTGGGGGCAGGCGGCGCCGGTTGTGTGATCCAGACAGGATTAGGCGGATGGAAAAGTTTTTATAATATTACTTATTTTCAGGATTATCTCTTGACTATGACCGGAGGATATTTAGGGAGCTTGTTTATTCTGACTCTTTCTATGCTTGTGTCTGCGAAGACTCGTTCAACAGTTTTAGCGGTAACCATACCTTTTATTTTATTGTTTATTCCATCATTTTTAAGTGGGATTTCAGTATTATCTAAGGTGTTAGGACTTTTGCCAGATCAACTTTTGCAGATAAGTGAAGCGTTGAATTATTTTAACCTTTATCAGATGGGAGGGAAAGTGGTTGGCGCAATCCCAATCATAATGATTTTATATTTTGTTCTGTATTGCGTCCTTTTACCCGTACTATATCAGATGTACCGAAAGACAGAAATAAAGTAGATGAAATGGTACACATAGATCGAATTTAATTTGAGTTATAAAATAAATTTTGCATATATACCAATGTCTTATTGTAGAATTCCATTCGTTCGCTTATAATGAATTTGTGGTTGACTCCAGACCGGTAAATTTGGTTGAAAAATATTTTCAGCCCAATTTGTTCTGTTGAATTATGTGTTCAAGGTCTTGTGTTATTCTCCTTTTAGGAAAGGGAGATTATACATGAAGTTACAAAGGATAAGAGATTTGCGGGAAGACTGCGATATGACGCAAGATGATCTTGCAAAGATACTGCATATTGGTCAAAGAACTTTGTCTCACTATGAACTGGGCACACGGAATATTCCTGTAGAACTATTAAAAAAGATTGCAGAATATTTTGACTGTTCGGTTGATTATATTCTGGAGCGCACAAATAATAAAAAGTAAAAAAATTAAAAAAACGGAGTCCAAAAATCGTAGGATTCCGATTTTTTTGTGTAAAATATATATGTTTTTAGTAGTACGAAAAGTAGAAAAAAGGAGGTGAGGAAAGAATTTTTGGGAATTTTAGAAAAATATGTCATATTTTCTGGAATGACGCATATATAATAAATGAAAGTACTACTAAAGATAAAATACAATTGCTGTAATAACAGGGAGAATAGGAGGGATGCTTAGATCCGGCAGTAATTATTTCGATGATTAGGTACAATCAGTGAAACGATTCGAATGAGGATCTTTTATGAACTCCTATCTCATAGGAGAAACCAAAGATGAAGAAAGAAATGACGAAAGTACAAAGGGCAGAATTAGCCGAACAAATTTATGAGGAATGTTTAGAGGTCGTTCAATGGAGCATTACCAAGAAGTATGGTCATCTTGGCAGATCAGTTGTTCATGATGCATTACAGGAAACATGGAAAAGAATGATTGAACACATTGATGAGTTATATGACAAACCTCATAAAGCCAAGGTTGCCTGGTTAATTACGGTGGCAACACACTGCATTATTGACAACCATCGCGCTACGGAAAGACTTGTATTAGTGGATGAGATGGAATCCTATATGGAGTTGAAGGGTGTAGAGGATGACCCCGTATCCCGTCAGGCAATCCAACGGGTAACCGCCAGAGAAATAATGGACAAATTTACGGAGGAAGAAAAAGAACTATTATTTGCAAAGGAGAAAGATCCGCTGGTCTCATCATCGCCCGATGATGGAAGCAGCCGAAATGCCTTGAATTGTAAAAGGTATAGGGTACGAAAGAAGTTAATAAAGTACATGAGAGAAGGTGGAATCGATGCAGGAAAATAAGAACGTAAAGATTGAAGATACGCCGGAATACAAAGCATTATTGGAGAATTACGATCAATTAATGACTGAGTTGGAGGCGGATCGAAAAGCGCGTGATATTTCCGCCCCAGATGATTGGGATCGAGATTTCCGCCGAATCATAGATAAAACCTTGAAAGCAGAACATAGAAAGAAAATCCTGCGATGTGTTGCGAAACGGGGTCTCATAGCGGCCGCATGCTTGGTTGTATTGGTAGGTACTGGTGCGGTCGCCGAGACTGCCGAAGGCGACAACATGCTGCAGGTTTTCTATCATAAGTTAGTAACTGATGAAGGTATCTATGATACATACGGTACGACAGATTTTGATATGGAAGCCGTGGATACAGATGAAACGACATATGTACTTCAAGGAGAAAATTTAACAGAAGTCTTCGATTGCGCAAGAGAAATTATTAAAACACCAATATTGTATATGAATGAATTGGCTACTCCATATAGCGTAGAAAAGGCAAAATATGATGGAGAATATCATATTTTAACTATTGAGGCATCCAGCGATATGGGAGACTTATATATTTCTGAAACCTTAGTGATACAAGAAACGGGGGAAGGAATAAATGTTAAAGAAGAATCCGTCGATAAAGTATATAATGAGTACCTGCAACAGGATATTCTGATTTATGAGGGTGAGCAAAGTAATTTCTATATTTTTAATCTCAGCTATGATCACTACATTTTTGTTTTTCAAGGGTTTATATCATTGGAAGATTGCAAAAACTTAGCCCAAAATGTGTATTTAAACTAATAGGAGTTTGAGATGAAAAAGAAATTAAGTATTTTACTAAGCTGTTTACTGCTTCTAGTTTTTGTGACACCTGCTTATGCGGATACACCAACGGATGAGTGGTATGATATGCAGGAAGAGGAGTTTGATTCGGTTACTTGGGTTGGTCCAAACGAAATAGAACCATATAATTTATACATGTCTTCAGTGGCTGCTTATGTTACTAGAATATCTTCTGGAAAGGTCGGTTTACGAGCAGATGTAGTTTGCTATTCATCAGTAAGTAAAATAACTGTAAATTTCTATTTGCAAAAGCTGTCAGGCGGAAAATGGTATACTGTTTCATCGGGGAGCGCTTATGTGACAAATACGAGTTATATGTCGAAGAGTATGTCTGTTAGTGGATTACCATCCGGTACATATCGTACAAAAGCAACTGCAATAGTTGTGGATAAATATGGCTATTCAGAATCGATGACGGCAAGTAGTACAGGAATTGTAATTTAAGGTAGATTTACAGTAATTTGAATTTCTAAATAAAATAAAGTGTATAGAATGTGACTTGAATCAATTGAAAATTATTGATTATGTCAAATTCCTATACACTTTATTTTTTGTCTGTCTTTATTCATTTATGCCAATAAAGTATTGCTGTTCCCATTTTCTTTTTATTTCATTTCTTTTCTCATATACAGGGATGTCCGTATTGCGTTTGTTTTATTGGTATTTTAAAATGTAGATAGCAGCAGAAAGTTGATTGCTGATAAAAGCGAATCGAATCGTTTTGAGTGTCAGTTTCCCATTTATATCATAAATATAGTGTTAGTGTACTCATTCTATTTTGAGGAAAGGGATTAGATAGCGTAAGGAAGAATGGGAAGAATGGGAGATGAAAAGACTGCTAAGTAAAATACGAGAAGAGAAAGAGGTGTATCATGAATAATCGGAGAATTACGGATGGCGGGGTCGATTTGGTGAATATGGATATCCAGAAGATGAATAAAGCCTGGCGGATGAAAAGCTGGTCTATTCCTGATATTATGGGTGGAAAACAAGTATGGTTCAGGTTGGTAAAACGGCTTGTTGAACTGGTGGAGGCCGGACAAGCATGTGATTTGGATTCGCTTCCCGATGTTTATGAGATAACGCGGCCGCAATCGTGGCGTGCATATACTGCCTTCCTGAAGGGTGTTGGCTTTGTGAAAAATCAAGCGGGGCGATTATTGTTGACTGAGGTTGGTATGAATTTTCTGGAAGAACCAACTCAAAGAAGTCTGGCAAATCAAATTCAGGAACGGTATCGATTATTTGGCGAAGTACTTGGCATTTTGGAAGAAGAACCGGCGACGGTGGAAGAGACAGATAAAAAACTTTGCGATAGATATGGTCTGGATTGGAATAATCTCAGCAATGTACGCAGGCGGATGGATTGGCTGGAAGTGCTGGGTTTAATACAAGCGATAGGAGACCGAAAATGGGAAGTAACGGCCGCAGGACGGGAGGCGCTGAAAGACTGGTGTCTGGTTAGTCCGGATATTCTTCAAATGATGGACGCCGGTACCGGCGATATGGAAATCAATGATCCGCCTGAAGAAATTGCTATATTGCTTCAACGGTTAAATGCTTCTCCTGAATTGCATAAGAAAAGATGTACATATAATATATGGGCGCCAAGCCCTAATCGTATAGAAAATATACGAATGATTGTGCAGGTGGCCTCGAATCGATTGGAGAAAAAGGATTTATTCGAATTTGTAGAAAATGAGTTTCATTTAAAAATGGGAAGTGTTAAGTCCATGCTGCCATTTTTGAAGGCGGCTGGTCTCTTGGAAGAAGTTGGCCGCAATATTTATGAAGCAACTCCGGCAGCGAAGGCGTGGCTGCAATCGGGAAATGATTTGGATTTTATCAGGATTCTTCATGCAAATATGCGATTTGTCGGCGAAATGATAAAGGCCGCCGAACAGGAGATTGCGCGTAATGATATGTATGCGCAGGCAGCGCTATTTGGATTGAATAAGGAAAAAGCACGGTGGATTGCAGGATTTTTGCTGGAGGCCGGGCTCTTAGAAGAAACGTGGTATCTTCATCTGAAAGCCACTCGTATAGGAAGACGTTTTGCAGCGGATTTGCCTCTGGACGAAGTCCATGAGAAAATGATTGAGCAAAAGGAACTGTTGGATGCGGGAAAGGGAATAGCCGCGGGCAAAGGAATAACCGGGATAAGTAAAGTAGATACAGGAACTGCGGGATATGATGGAAATGCAGGAGATACGGGATATGATGGAGATACAAAGGGGGCATGGCCGCTTAACAGGCTTGAAATCGCTTGCAGCAGGTTACATAGCACCTCGACGGCCCCGGGGGCAGAAGGGAAAAATGCGGGGGTTGCTTTTGAGGAGTCCATCGCGGATATTTTTTGTCTGATGGGATTTAAAGCTGAACGGATCGGCGGTTCCGGGGGATACGGATGTGGTGGTGAAGTGGAAGGATGCGGAAGATAAGTGTGTTGTTGCGATCATAGACGGAAAATCGAAATCCGGCGGACAGGTGTCTCACAGTGATATAAGCGATATTGCAATAGATACCCATAAAGAAAAGAACAATGCAGATTATGTAGCAATCGTAGGCCCAGGATTTAGCGGGGATACCATTCGAAACCATGCGAAAAAGAAAAAGTATGCACTGATAACCGAAAGTCAGTTGAGGAAAATTGCGGCGGAAGCTGTGGAACTGGGATTAAGTTTGCGGGAAATCGCACTGATCTTTCAAGTGCCGGATGGCTTATCTCAGTTAAAAGAAATCATTGCCGGGAAAAAAAGAGAATTGGATCTTATATCTGAGGTGGTTTCGGAGTTTTTGAAGAAACAAGATTCTTTGGGCAGTCTTTCTCCGCGGGATTTGTTTCTGTTATTGTTAAATTCAAATAAATCGCCATCATTGGATGAGTTGATTTGTGTATTTGAAATACTTGCCCGCAAAGAAATTGCGATACTGCAGAAGGTTGATGGGAAAAGTTCTGTTGAAAATGAAAGATATATATTAAGAGATGCAGAGAAAACGATCTATCATTTAAGAGCATTGGTATCTGCTATTGAAAAAGGAATTCAAAAATAATTTTTGGGCATTTTGGGAAATAGAATTTAGAAAAAGGATAGATGAATTTATGGAAAATGTCCTTTGATTTTCTTTTTAAAATCTTATAAAATACAAAATGCGTGTAGCACCGCAGAAAAATGCGGATATACGGAAGTTAGCAAGGCGTTCCCGGAAGGATGATTCCAGAGGAACGCTTTATTTTTTTTGAGAAAGAGGAGGAAAAAAGTATGCCGAAGAATAAGAAAGAGGGTATCATCTTTGGTATCATTATGTCCATGACCATGGCATATGGTATGGAGGTCTATAATGTGGCCATTAAGATGGGGTTAAATACATTGCCGGGAGGCTTTAGCAATATGACCAATATTGTGTTTTGGGATGCCTTGCTTGAAGCTGCTTACATGTGGATTTTCGTATTTATTTTCTCTAATCTCTGGGGAAACCGCATCGGCCATGCATTAGCAAATAAGATTATTCGCCCGGAAAGCGATAATCCGTTTTTTATTACGCTCATGATTTCCGGATGTACGGTTTTGATCATGTGTCCGACGATGAGTATTGTGGCAGCGATTTTGTTCAATATCATCCTCGGCGGTGCATCTGTCGTGCAGTTTCCGGCCATTTGGGTAGGTACCGTGCTTAAAAACTTTCCCATGGCATTGATCTGGAATTTGTTTGCCGCCGGACCATTTACAAGATTGATTTTCAAAAAAATATTCAGACGGGGATAGAAAGCCAGGGATAAAAGTCAGGGGGCCAATTTTATCAGGCATTCAATAAACTCCTTCGGCTTTTCTATATGGATGCCATGTCCGCAGTTAAAGCGCACGGTCTGAAAATCAGCTATCAATTCTGAGACTCTTTTTAAGTCGTCCTCGCTGAGCGCGGCCATCAATATTCCGTTCTGGCTGACGTTTGTTTGTGCTTTCATAAAAACCGTCCTGCACTTAATGTTTTTCAGCAATTCCTCATGAGGGATACCGGCGTGAAAGCTGTCGGTATAAAATGCTTCTCCAAACAGGGGGTCATATCTGTTCATGCCCTGAAAACCGCTAAGTGCGGCTTTTGGCCAGAACGGCACTTTCAGATTTCTGTCCGGGTGCTTATTTCTGTATTTTGCGGCCATAGCCGTCATTTTCCCCTTTAACTTTTCTCTGGAATTTTCGGGAAATAAATTCCATGCATATTGATTGCAGAAATAATACAATACAAAATCTCTGCACTCGTTCTGATGGATAAAGGTATGGCAAACCGTAGATAAATCCATATAGTTGAAGGTGGTCTTGCGTCGTTCCCCCTGTGATGAGAAAAACGGCGGATCCTCCAAAATCAGATAGCTGCAAAGGTCCGTGTTGGAAGCGATATATGCCGCAATTAAGCCGCCGGAAGAATGCCCCAGAAGATAGACCTTCTGCTTTACTACATCTTCAATAAAACGGATAACGGCCCTGCCAATATCTGCAACATTGTAACTTGCTGCATCGTGCAGACTGCCGCCATGTCCATAGCAATCCACGGCATATATATGATATTTTTTTGCCAGTTCTGCCCATACATTATCAAAACTCGCAGCGTCAACCCCTTGTGCGTGAAGCAGCACAAGGGGTTGTAAACTGTTTTCTATTTCATAGTATTTCAGTTTGATTCCCTGATTGTCATAATAATGTTGTAAACCTGTTGTTCTCAAACTCGATTGTAATATTTGATAGGGTTTCATCATATTCATTTCTGTTCCTTCTTTTCGTGTTGCTTGCAAAGCGCCATTTATGAAAGACGGCAGGCTTTAGTTATTCGGACAAGTTACTTCACCTGAACGGCGCAGGCTGGCGAAGATGGAGCCGGAGATATTGTGCCATACGCTGAAAATGGCCCCAGGCAGGGTAGCCAGAGGGTTAGCGGCAAAATTGGCGGTGGCCAGAGAAACGGCCAGGCCGCTGTTTTGCATGGCGACCTCAATAGCGATGGCAGTGGCTTTATCGTAGGAGACTTTGAAGATTCTGGAAGCGGCAAGTCCCAGAAGAAGTCCCAAAAGGTTGTGCAGGATGACAATGCCCAACACCAGAAGGCCGCAGGTCAATATCTTCTCCACGTTATTGGCAACAATTCCGGCGATAATCATAACGATGGCAACGACGGAAATCAGGGGAACTATGGACGTGATCCGTTCCATTGCTCTGCCAAAAAGGCGGTGAATAAGCAGACCCATAAGGACGGGAATGAGAATCACCTTTATCACGGAGATGATCATAGCGACCAAAGAAACATCGACCCAGGCACCGGCAAGCAGATAAGTGAGAAACGGCGTCATGAGAGGAGCCAGTAAGGTAGATACAATGGTCATGCCTACGGACAGAGAGACATCTCCTCCGGCAATGTAAGTAATGACATTGCTTGCGGTACCGCCAGGACAGCAGCCCACTAAGATAACTCCTACAGCCAGATCGGCCGGAAGATCGAAGAGCATACACAGTATCCATGCAGACAGCGGCATGATGGAATACTGGGCAATGCATCCGATGATAATCTCTTTGGGCCGGATTAATACGGCCCTAAAATCTTCCATTTTAATGGTCAGGCCCATACCGAACATGGCCGCTCCCAGGAACCAGGAAGTATAGTTGGTGGCCCAGGAAAAACCGGAGGGCACGATGAAGGCCAGTATGGAGAACAGAATGATGATAATACCAATATAGCGGGTCAAACCGGAAATAATTGTCTCTATTTTTTTCATACGTTATACCTCATAACTGAAATTGTCAATGAGGCGTGTTTTTCCGATATAAACAGCCATAGCAACCAGAACGTCACGATCTACCACGGCTACGTCCTGCATGGTGAGTGCGTCTACCACGGAAACGTAGTCAATTTTGGCCAGGGGTTCTGCTTCAATGACTGCACGCATTTCTTTTAAGAGGGCTTCACTGCTCATGCCTTTGGCAATGATTTCCTGGCCTTTCTTTATGGAGCGGGACAGGCAGAGAGCCGCTTTTCGTTCTTCGGCATTTAAGTAAGTGTTCCGGGAAGATTTTGCCAGCCCATCTTCTTCGCGGATAATGGGACAGCCAATAATTTGAATGTCAAAATTCAGATCGGCTGCCATTTTTTTGATAATTGCCAGCTGCTGTGCATCTTTTTGTCCGAAATAGGCACGATCCGGCATGGCAATGTGAAACAGTTTGGATACTACGGTGCAGACCCCCCTGAAGTGGATAGGCCGGGTTTTTCCGCAGAGATTTTGGGAAAGGGTATCGATACTGACATAGGCGCAGGGATTATGGTACATCTCTTCCGGTTCCGGATGGAAGATTAAGTCGGCACCAAGACTTTCACAAAGGGCACTGTCCCGCCGGAAGTCTCTTGGGTAGGATTCCAGGTCCTCATTGGGCCCGAATTGGGTGGGATTGACAAATACGGATACGACAACAATATCGTTATCCTCCCGGCATTTTTTAATCAGGCTGGCATGTCCCTCGTGAAGATAGCCCATGGTGGGAACCAGTCCAATGGTTTTGCCCTCTTTTTTCCAGGCCTTAATCAGAGCCCTTGTCTCGTCTACGGTTTTTGTTACTTGCATGTTTGCGTCCTCTCTTCTTTTTTATTTGAAGATAGCCTTGTCCCACGTTCCTGTTATGCCATATCTTTTAGTAAACCATGTTTTTCATAATTGGTTATTCTGCTGATGTGATTATCATCATCTACAAAAATCACGGCCGGTTTATGTGCTTTTGCTTCCTGTTCCTGATAGCTGCCGTATGCCATAATGATAATCTTATCGCCCACGTTTACACAACGGGCGGCGGCGCCGTTTAAACAAATCATACCGCTGTCGGGTTCACCGCAGATAGTGTAGGTTTCAAACCGGTTTCCATTATTGATATCGACAATTTGAACCTTTTCATATTCCAGGATTCCGGCAGATTTTAGAAGACTCTCGTCCACGGTGATACTTCCCACATAATCCAACTCTGCCTGTGTAACAGTGGCACGGTGGATTTTGCTTTTCAGCATTTCAATGGTCATATTGTCAGTCCTTTCTTTTCTTTATAAAATAAAAAAACATCTTTGGGTATAAAATGACCCGAAAGATGCACATAAAATACAATAATGATTATTGGAAATCATTACGTTTGTCTGCTTCCCCTTTTGAGTCCTATTTCTCTTGAATATAAGCCCTTTATCAAAGAAGTGTATGTAGTTGGTATTACTGGTCAGCCCATCCGGTTTATGAATGATTTCGGATGCTGACGTTGGATAACAGTACTTGTGATGAGTATAGTTTTGGGATAAATACTACCTCCGTCTGTCTGAATTATAGCAAAGCGTGTAGAGAAATCAAGTTCTTTTCTGAAAACAATAGCAAAATATAGTAATTGCCATATTCAATGCGGATCGATATAATGAGATATAATAATAGGAAGAAAAACAGGAAAAAGAGCGTATATAAATAGGAAGAAAAACGGAAAGATAAGAACGAATATAAAACGGAAGAAAAAATGGAAAGATAAGAACGAATATAGACCGGAAGAAAAATGGAAAGATAAGAACGTATATAAATAGGAAGGAACATGGGGAAGTTATATGAAAAACGGAAATCCGCGGGCGCTGCTGCCAATTGGTGTATTTTTGGTGTTATATCTGGGATTGGGGATTGTATTTGAATATGTGTTGGATATTCCTATGGGATTTTATAATATTCCCATAGTCCTTGCATTTATGGCGGCCATTATGGCGGCATGTATGCAGAATCGGGAGATTTCTTTAGATCAGAAGCTGGAAGTGATGGCCCGAGGACTGGCAGATAAAAATATCATTACGATGATTCTGATCTTTTTGACGGCGGGCACGTTTGTGGGAGTCGTGGGAAGAAGCAGCGCGGAAAGCGTGGCCTATTTCATGCTGTCGATGATTCCGGCCAGATTTGCGGTTGTCGTATTGTTTGTGGTTGCCTGTTTTGTATCCACAGCTATGGGAACGTCAGTAGGAACGATTACGTTGATTACGCCCATTGCGGTGGCGGTTTCCCAGGCATCCGGGTTTTATTTGCCTCTGTGTGTAGGTTCTGTTATGGGCGGAGCTATGTTTGGGGATAATCTGTCCTTTATTTCGGACACTACGATTGCAGCTTGTAATGGACAGGGATGTGCTATGAAGGATAAATTTCGTGAGAATTTCAAAATCGCCTTTCCGGCGGCACTGGCGACGCTGCTTTTGGTTTTGCTTTTGTCTATGCGGACAGATTTAAGCGGCGCCGTGTCAAAGGATTATAACCTGATTCAGATGATTCCCTATCTGCTGGTGTTGATCGACGGAATTATCGGGATTCATGTGTTTGTGGTGCTGTTGATTGGTATTGTATCCGGTGCTTTTCTCATGCTTGTTACGGGGCAGCTTACAGCAGTCACCCTGATCAGCAATATGGGCAGCGGTGCGGCTGGGATGTTTGAGACAAGCATGGTCGCAGTTTTAGTATCCGCTATGTGCGCGCTGATACGGGAGGGCGGCGGATTTGAAGCGCTGCTTTATATCATCCGCAAAGTCTTCAGGGGCAAGAAAGGCGGACAAGTGGGAATGGGACTTTTGGTTGGCGTTATGGACATTGCCACGGCAAATAATACGGTTGCCATTGTCATGGCAAATCCCATTGCGGCGGAGATGGCCAGAGAATATGAGATCACGCCGAGAAAATCAGCCTCCATTCTGGATACCTTTTCCTGCGTCTTTCAGGGGGTGATTCCTTATGGCGCCCAGATGCTGGTAGCTTTGTCGGCGGTAAATGAGATGGGATTTGAACTATCTGCTTTTGAGGTCATCCCCAATTTATTTTATCCCGGATTTTTGCTTATCAGTTCGCTGATTTTCATTTTCTATCAATAATCACATTATTATACTTTTGTTTGTGATTTTTCATATTTTTCGTTTTTAGTGATTGACAAATGGAAACTTCTCCGATATAATAATATCTGCTTGAAAAAAGTGAAAGCGAAGCGTGGCTCAGTTTGGTAGAGCGCTGCGTTCGGGACGCAGAGGTCGTGGGTTCGAATCCCGTCGCTTCGACTCCTTGGCAGGGGCACCGGAATCTTTAATAAAGGGTTCCGGTCTTTTTTTGCCCGCGTGCAAAAGGAAAGGCGGGATAGCGTAAGGCGAAAAAGTCACAAAATGGATAGAAACACATACACAAATTGAGTGGAAGATTATATGGCATAATTGTATAATTTATATAGTTGTGTAGTTGATCTAACATACGGGTGACCTTTTTACAAATATTAAAGTGAGGCGTATAAGGATATGAAAGTTACAGCGAATTTTAAGAAACGGATTGGCATGACTACGATTGGCGTGATTTTGTGTGCGGTTGCGGTTGGTTTTTTCAGAAGTTCACAATTTGGTGTAGACCCTTTTCAATGTTTTGCGCAAGGCATCTGGGGACATTTTTTTGAGACAAAACTATCATTCGGTACCTATTATATGGCTCTAAGTGCGATTATGCTGGTGCTGGATTTGTGCGTGGCGAGAAAATACATGGGTGTCGCAACTTTAGTCAATATGTTTTTGACGGGATATGTTGTAGATTTTACTTGTATAGTAATCAACCATTTTTTCCCAAACGCGACTTTACCAATACGAATCGTATTTCTGATTATTGCGGTGTTGGTTATGTGTTTTGCCTCATCCCTTTATATGACGTCAAATCTGGGTGTTTCTGTCTATGATGCGATTCCCCTCGTGATTGTGGACAAGAGCAAAGCGCCGTTTCGATTTGTGCGTGTAGGCTGTGATTTGATTTGCGTAATTATTGGTGCCCTATCCGGATTGATGCCTGGTATTGGTACTTTGATTACAGCCTTCTTTATGGGACCATTGATTGAGGTATTTAACCACACGTTCTCTGAACCGTTCCTGTTTGGTAAAGAAAGCGTTACCCAAAAATAGGAGGTATTGCTTATGAAACGTGTATTTGATCCGGCTCCCATTATGGCTGAAAGAGAATTGCTCGATCCCATTCCCACAAGAAATCCGCTGGAATTTCAGCATACTGATGAAGTGCCGGAGGGCTGTATTGTAATTGAAGAAGAACTTCCGGATGAATGGGGACGTCTGGTAGATCTTCACACGCATGTTGTTTATGCAGAGCGTGACGGACGGAAACTGGAATTACAGATCTTTGAGCCCACAGAGCCGGGCCCCTATGATCCGGTTCCGCTTCCCTGTGTAGTGATCGTGCCTGGTTCTGCTTTCCATGAACAGCGGATCATGATGCAGATTAACCGTTATGTCCGGTTGGCACAGCATGGCTATGTGGTTGCCATCGTACAGTATCGTCCGTCAGAAGTTGCCCCGTTCCCGGCACAGATACAGGATACGAAGACGGCAATCCGGTTCTTGAAGAAAAACGCCGATGTATATCATATTGATCCGGATCATATGGCAGTGGCTGGAGATTCTTCCGGAGCTCATGTGGCATTGATGACCGGATTCACCGGAGATGATGAACCGGATACTGATTTGTACGGCGAATATTCTGCGAAGGTAACATGTATTATTGACCTTTACGGACCGACAGTATTTTCTTTGATGAATTATTATCCAAGTTCACAGAATCATTACGATGCGGACAGCCCGGAGGGATTCGAAATCGGACGCAAGAATGTTCTGGAGCATCCGGAGTTGGTAGAGCCGACCATCCCGATGAATTATTTGTCAGAGGACAAACCGACACCGCCGCTTTTGATTATTCATGGCGGACGGGACTGGCTGGTACCATTTAACCAGAGCGTACGTCTCTATGAGTGCATGAAGAAGATGAATAAGGAAGTTGTCTTCTATAAGTTAGACCATGCAAGCCATGGCTGCGGCGGATTTGAGACGGATCGGGTATTGGGAATCGCATTGGATTTCCTGAAAAAATATATCTGATTTGGAAAATAATTACATAATATAAGGGGCCGAAGGCGGACCCCGTCAAAGACAGAAAGAAAATTCCCTGGTTTTTATGAGGAGACAGATGTGAGCAAGGCCTTGTAAAATCCGGGGAATTCTTTTTGTAACCGGATGGGAAATCCCTTCTTATTTAAGAAGCAATGTTCCGAATGTCCTTCGCAAACCTTGGTCCCATTTTCTTTGGTCATCTCATATTTAAGTTTTAATTTTACACCCTTAAATTCTTCCGTTTTCACTTCTATGGATATGACATCCGCGAATGTGGATGTGGCGATATACTTACAATCCACGGAAACTACAGGTGAAACAATCCCCTCATCCTCTAATTTTGCGTAACTCCATCCCAGTTCATTCAAAAAGTGAATTCTGGCTTCCTCCATCCAGCGGATATAATTGGAATGATGAGTAATTCCCATTTTATCTGTTTCGTAATATTGAACACTGTGTTGATACATATCCTACTCCTATCTTATCATTTTTCGTGAGACTTCTTTTTTATTATAGCAAATATTGTTTGATATAACCAATGAGAACGTAAAAATTTAATACAGTTGCCTGGTCACGGGAATCCATGGTATGATAATAAAAAAGGGACGCCATATGCCCCTCGCTCTATTGTATTACGTCATCAGGGAGGGATCGAAAGAATGGAAGAATTAAGTTTATTGTGTCCGGCCGGAGAACGTCCGGATTATCATTTGTTGCCGGAGGAGACTGCCCATGATTTATCTGTGGATGTACTCTGTGCACACCTGTCAAAGGCGGAGCCGGAGCAGAAAATGATGCAGCGGATTATGGTTCATCTTTCGTCCAATCCCAGAGTAATTCAGTACCGGTGTGATGTGTTTGAAGATATTTTAAGGTTTCCTGCTCTGCGCGGGCAGATGCAAAAGCTTCTGGACAGGGTGGATTTTCTGAAAACATATGGAAGCTTTGGAAAGGATACGGACGCGGCCGGCGTCTGGGAACTGGTACATCGTCTGGATGAGATGGATGAATATATTCAATGTGTGCAGGCGATTTATCAGTGTCTTAACGAAAATGATATCCGGTCAGAAGGTCTGCTGACATTAAAGGCATATGCCCGGAACTTATATGAGGATCATGGATTCGAAGAATTAAAACGGGATATTGATGCCCTGAAGGTAGATACCTCAAAAATCAAAAGCGTAACTCTGGGTGTGAATCTCAACGACCGGTTCGAACCGGTTGAAGTGGGAATTGTGTCTATCAATGGAAAGAGTTTTACAAAATCGGGAATGCTCTCAAACTTCTGTGATTTCTTGAACCGGGGAGACGAAATACAGGATCAAAATGACTGGAAGGAACGTTATACGTTTCGGACGGCGCCTCCGCAGGAAGGTGCGGATAATAAGTTGGATGGCATGGCCATGTTTCTGGCTTCCCGCGGCTTTTCCGCCATGCCGGGATTGGCCAATGTATCGGACGATAACCGCAGCAATGATGTAATCCATGCTCTGGACCGTGCTGTTAGTTCCATGCTGACCAGAACAGTTAAGAAACTGAAAGCGGTACTTTCCAGACATGTGTCGGTAAGTACCCATACCATTTCCAATCTGATACCGGAGTTTATGTATTATATTCGCTGGGCCGAATATATTGAGAAACTGCGGGCGGCGGGCTTTGTCTTATGTAAACCCCGCCTGCTTGCCAATGACAGCCGCCAGATGCAGGCGGAAGGCATTTATAATCTGAAACTGGCCCACTCTCTTTTTGAAAAGAAGGAAGGGATGGAGGCGATTGTGCCGAATGATCTGGTTTTTGATGAAGAACACCGGATCTATATATTGACTGGAGCCAACCGGGGCGGAAAGACCACCATCACCCAGGCGGTGGGACTGGCATTCTTGCTGGCGCAGGGAGGAATCTACGTGCCGGCCAGTTCCTTTTCTTTCAGTCCGGTGGATAATATGTATACCCATTATCCTGCTGATGAGAATAAGACCATGGATTTGGGAAGACTGGGGGAAGAATCCAAGCGGTTTCGGGATATTTTCCTTGCGGCTACCCCCCAGAGTTTGCTGCTTTTAAATGAATCCTTTTCCACGACTTCTTTTGAAGAAGGATACTATATTGCCAGGGATGTACTCCGGGTACTGCGCAAAATGGGTGTGCGGACGATCTATAATACGCATATGCATAAACTGGCTATGACGATTGATGAACTGAATCAGGAAGAGGATAGGGAAGGAAGCAGGACGGACAGTAAAATTGCCAGTTTGGTGGCGGAGACCGAGGATGGTAAACGGTCTTATCAAATCCGCGTGGCTGCGCCGAGGGGCTTATCCTATGCCAGAGATATAGCGGAAAAATATGGAGTAACGTATGATATGTTAATGAAAGAAAAGCAGGGGAAATCGTGATATGCATAAAATAGGAATCATATCGGATACGCATGGATTGCTGCGGCCCCAGGTCAGGGAGGCTCTTGTGGGCTGTGAGCAGATTTTTCATGGCGGAGATATCAATAAGCAGGAAATACTGGATGAACTGGAGCAGATAGCCCCTGTTTTTGTGGTACGGGGAAATAATGACAAAGAATGGGCCAGTCATATTCCGGAAACCTTATCGGTAACGGTACAGGGGCTTGGCATATTTATGGTTCATAATAAGAAGTTCATCCCTCAGGATTTGCCGGATACGGATTTGGTGATTTACGGACATTCCCATAAATATGAAGAAAGAAAGGCAGAAGGAGTCTATTATCTGAATCCGGGAAGCTGCGGCCCCAGACGGTTCCATCAGGAAATTACCATGGCGCTTTTGTATGTGGAAGAGGATGGAAGCTTCCGGGTTGAAAAGATTGTGATTCCCCATGAGGAAAAGAAAAAACCGGGAGCAGGAAAGAGAACTGCCAGAGAAGCATGTGCGGAAGAGACGGCGGTTCCGCCTGATCTGGCGCTGCAGCTGCCATCGATTATGCAGGAAATCGATGCCGGGAAAACGGTAAAACAGATTGCCAGAAAACATCAAATTTCTGAAGAACTATCCAGTCAGATCAACCGTATGTATTTGACCCATCCGGGGGTCGATGTGGATGGTATTCTGAGAAGACTGGGGTTGTGATCCAATCCTGGAAAAGCTGAGATTGTGAATTCTGAGAAAATTGGGATTGTGAATCCAATCCTGGGAAAGCTGAGATTGTGAATTCTGAGAAAATTGGGATTGTGAATCCAATCCTGAGAAAGCTGGGGTTGTGAATTCTGAGAAAGTTGGGATTGTAATACAGATGGGAAACGATATGAACAGTAGGAGGAAGCAATTATATACGTATACGCCAGATTATGTGGTTTTTGATCTGGAGACAACGGGAATTTCCCCAAGCGATGATCAGGTCATTGAAATTTCTGCCATAAAAGTGATGGCTGGCCAGGTGGCGGAGGAATTTAATACGCTGGTCAATCCGGGACGGCCCATACCGGAAGGGGCCAGCCGTGTAAACGGCATTACAGACGAGATGGTTGCTGAAGCGCCCGCATTTCGCCAGGTTTTGAAAGAATTTCTGGATTTTGCGGGAGATGCTGTTTTGGTGGGTCACAATATTCATTCCTTTGATATGAAGTTTCTCTATCGCGATGCGAAAAAATATTATGGACAAATTCCGTCCAATTCCTATGTGGATACGTTGGTGATGGCAAGAAAGCATTTGCCCCAGCTGGCTCACCACCGGCTGGTAGATTTGGCTGCCTATTATCATATTTCTTCGAAAGGAGCCCACCGTGCTTTGAACGACTGCCGGATGAACCAGCAGGTTTATGAGGCCATGGCGGCGGAAATGGCTTCCCGCAAGGCTGCAGGTGCACAGAACCAAAGGAGAGATACAGCCCCAAGCAGGCAGCCGGTTGCCGGGACGCCGTCTGTGGAGCAGCCCAGAACTGTCAAAATCCGGGGCGTGGTAGAACGGATTACCTATCAGAATCCGGATAACGGCTATACGGTGTTAAAATGTGCGGTAAAAAATCAAAGTGATCTGGTGACGGTGGTGGGTAGTCTGCTGGACGTCAATGTGGGATCTGTGCTGCTGATAGACGGTAACTGGAAAGTGGACAGTAAGTACGGCCGTCAGTTTATGGCACGGAGCTGGGAGGAAACAATGCCCGCCACTGTGTTTGGGATAGAAAAATATCTGGGTTCCGGTCTGATTAAGGGTGTGGGACCGAAGTTTGCCAGGCGTATCGTCCAGAAGTTTGGGACGGATACGATAGAGGTCATAGAGACGGATATTGACCGCCTGCGGGAGGTAGAAGGAATCGGGCAAAAACGGATTTTACAGATTCGTGAAAGCTGGGAGAAGCAAAAAGAAATTAAAAACGTGATGTTATTTTTGCAGGACCATGGCGTCAATACTTCGTTTGCGGCAAAGATCTATAAACAGTATGGCAATGAGAGCATCCAGAAAGTGAAAGAGAACCCCTTCCGGCTGGCGGATGATATCTGGGGCATCGGCTTTAAAACAGCAGATGTTATTGCCGAAAAACTGGGCTTTCAGAGGGAAGCCTTCGTGCGGCTTAGAAGCGGCCTTATGTACACCCTCAGTAATCTGGCGGATGAAGGTCATGTTTATGCCCGGAAGGGCCAGTTGATTCAGGCGGCAGTGAAACTTTTGGAAGCGGAAGAAGCCTGCATCGTTATGACCCTGGATCAGATGATAAAGGACAGAGATCTGATCCGCCAGAAGCTTGAAGGGGAAGGGCCGGAGGCTGCAGAAGCGTCAGTTGAAGATGCGATTTATCTGCCGCCCTTTTATTATGCGGAGACCGGAGTGGCCAATAAGTTAAGGAGACTGGCGGAAACTGCCGCGGGAGACCGGCTGTGGAAAAGCTTGATGGAGGCCAGGAAGAAAACCGGGAATTTTGAACTTTCCATTGATGTGACACATATTGAACGGCAGGTTCATATGGAATATGATGAAGTTCAGGCAGAGGCCATCCGCAGGGCGGCCGTATCGAAGGTACTGGTGCTGACCGGAGGACCTGGTACAGGCAAGACCACGACTACCCAGGGAATCATAGCGGCTTACCGGGCCTTTGGCTTGCGGATATTGCTGGCGGCTCCTACGGGACGCGCGGCAAAACGGCTGACAGAAGCTACGGGACTTGAGGCAAAGACGATCCACAGACTTTTGGAATGTAAGCCGCCGGAAGGCTATCAGAAAAATGAAGAGCATCCCCTGGAGGGGGATGTATTGATTGTGGATGAGTGTTCCATGATTGATGTGGTGTTAATGAATGCTTTGTTGCGGGCAGTTCCCGTTGGTATGCGCCTGATTTTAGTGGGTGATATTGACCAGCTTCCCTCTGTAGGGGCAGGGAATGTGCTGCGGGATATTATCGACTCCGGCCAGTTTCCGGTGATTCGTCTGACCAGAATTTTCCGGCAGGCCCAGACCAGCCGGATTATTATGAATGCCCATAAAATTAATGAAGGAAAAATGCCGGACATTTCCAATGGCAAACATACGGATTTCTTTTTCCTTTCCAAAGAGGACCCGGAAGAAGCGGCAGCGGAGATTGTAAATCTGGTACAAAACAAATTGAGCCGGTATTATCGGACACCATCCAGTCAGATTCAGGTGCTGACGCCGATGCAGCGAGGGGTGGTAGGAGCGACGAATCTGAATATGATCCTGCAGGAAGCACTGAATCCCCAGGGAGAGGGACTTCGAAGAAGTGGCTTTGTCTATCGCCCCCAGGATAAGGTGATGCAGATTCGAAATAACTATGATAAAGAAGTTTTCAATGGCGATATCGGTATCATAGATTCGGTAGATCTGCAGGATCGGACGTTGACCGTAAATTTTGATAACCGGATGATTACGTACGATGTCACAGAACTGGACGAGTTGGTTCATGCTTATGCGACCACCATACATAAGGCCCAGGGCAGCGAGTACCCCATTGTGGTGATGCCCGTATTGATGAACCATTTTGTCATGCTGCAGCGAAATTTGATTTACACGGGCATTACAAGGGCCAGGAAAATTCTGGTGATGGTGGGCACGAAAAAAGCCCTGGCATATGCCGTTAGAAATCTGACGGTCAACAAACGAAATACGTTACTGAAAGAGCGGCTGAATGGAAGTGTAAGAAAGGCGGAACAGGATGAATGAGGCAAACATAATTCGTCAGCATATGAAGATCACAGGACATGTACAGGGGGTGGGGTTTCGCTACCGCGCCAGACATGCCGCCAGTCATTTGGGAGTGACCGGATGGGTAAAGAACGCATGGGATGGAAGCGTGGAACTGGAGGCCCAGGGTACCCTGGAACAGATTAATCAGATGTTGGAACTGGTCAATAAAAGTCATTATATACAGATCACCTGGATTGACAGAAAAGAGATTCCCCTGGATATGCATGATACGGGATTTCATATTCGGTGATCGTAAGATTATCTTAGGCTGCTTGTTTTAGATCTATCCATATTATTCAAATTATTGCTTCTGACTTTAAATAAAATAGCCCCGTGAATATCACGTTCGTTATGTATTTCAGTGATTTTCACGGGATTATTTTTTGCGATCTCATATATATCATCCATTACCTGACGTAAGTCATCTATTTATCTCACGTACGTAGTCTTCCATGTCATGTGCGGTTTTCATAGTCCTTCGTAATCTTTTTTACAACCTTAAGGCAGGCCAGCAGTGCAATCAGGTTCGGCAGCACCATCAGACCATTAAACATATCGGACATATCCCATACCAAATCAACTTTCAGGGTAGAGCCAATGACTACAAAGATGACAACGCAAACCGCATAAAGTTTTACGGCCTTCTTACCAAACAGGTGGCGGACATTGACTTCGCCGAAATAATACCAGCCCACAATTGTGGTAAACGCGAAGAACAGCATACAAATAGCAATGAAAACCTTACCGAAGGAACCAAATCCTACGTCGAATGCGCTTTGTGCCAGTTCGGTGCCTGTTAATCCATTACCGGCTACACTTGTGGAGAGAATAACCAGTGCAGTCAGTGTAAGGATAACAAAAGTATCAATAAATACGCCCATCATGGCGATGATACCCTGATCAAAGGGGTGTTCTACATCTGCTGTAGCGTGCGCATGCGGAGTGGAACCCATACCGGCTTCGTTGGAGAACAAACCGCGGGCAACGCCGTAACGCATGGCTTTCTGAACGGTTACGCCTAAGATTCCGCCTGCAACGGACTGGGGAGAGAAGGCTCCCACAAAGATGGATACGAAGGCTGATCCCAGGCCGGGCAGATGCATAACCAAAATGATCAGGCAGCCGATAATATATAACAGGGCCATCAAAGGTACGATTTTCTCGGTTACCCGGGCAATACGTTTGATACCGCCGATAAAGATAATTCCTGCTATGACCGCAATTACAATGCCGACAGCCAGGGGATTGACAGAAAACGCGTTGCTGAATGCCACGCCGATGGAATTGGACTGTACCATATTTCCCATAAAGCCCAGCGCCAAAATGATGGCCACAGAGAAAAATCCTGCCAGGAATTTACCGAACGTTCCCTTGAAGATATATTTAATATAATAGACCGGGCCGCCTACGATGGTACCGTTTTCGGTGGTTCTGGTATGCTGGGCCATAACAGCCTCTCCATAGATGGTCGCCATGCCAAAGAAGGCGCTCACCCACATCCAGAAGATAGCGCCCGGGCCGCCGGAAGCAATGGCGGTAGCCGCACCGGCAATATTTCCGGTTCCTACCTGGGCGGCGATGGCCGTGGTCAGTGCCTGGAAGGAACTGAGACCGTTTTCTCCGTTCTTTCCGTGCAAAGAAAAACCGCCGAACAGTGCTTTCATTCCCGCCTTGAATTTGCGTATCTGGATAAACTTTAGATTACAGGTGAAAATTACGCCGGCGCCCAAAAGTAAAATCAGAAGGGCGTAATCCCATAAAAAGGTGTTGACGTATTGTACAACTTTCTCGATAAATTCCATGTTTTTTCCCTCTTTTTCTTACGTTTTTTGTTTTCCCTCATATCGAAGCCATTTTCCCGTCAACCGACATGTGCGGCGAAAAAATTGCCGTTGGCAGCCTTTCCGCATACAAAGGTATCGCTTTTTTGTTTCATAGGAGACCGTATTGTGCTGAGAACAAAACAGAGTACTTATGAAAATAAAAAAGATTCAGGAAAATTCCTGAATCTCAAAATGCATAACAAGCAGGCAGCAAAACAATACGGAAATACCTGTTTTCAAGACTTATTCCATTCCATAGTATTTCAACGATTATTTTTTGCTTATTCACTGTCCTTTTGCCTGAGAGATTCGCGAAATTCCGTTCACTTTCACCTTCGGCACCCGTTTGCCGGGATTCTCCAGCGGGCCATCCGGTTACAGTCCCGTTTCCATCTGAGGGAAACACCTGAGAGTATTATTCCTTCGGCGAGCATCTTTGCTTACTTTCCTGTAACCTTCTACTGGCTCAATATGTAATTATCGTGTTGATCTGATAAGGTCATGACCAATACCAGAAACAACTGGCAATGGTAATCATATCGAAACTCTCTTACGCTGTCAATCCTATTTTCTAAAAAAATAGATTTTATATACCTGGAATGTTATACTTAAGACAGAACATGATCAGGAGGATAGGGAAATTGAGAAAGTGGTTTCGAAATGCATCCATGCGTCAAAAATTAATAGGAGTCTTTTTGATTATTTTTCTGTCTGCCATGGTTTTGATGGTGACGACTTCCACTGTAATTGCCTGGAAACTTTCTAATAAGAATGCCCAAAGTTATTCCTCCATGATGCTTAAGGAATTGCAGAAAGATTTGGAGTATATCGTTACCGATGTGGAAAATGTATCCCGCTTTACGATGTATGAGGACCGGGTACAGCAGTATCTGCGGATGGAGGAATATGAAAGCGGCCGTTATAGCGCCATGTTATCGGTAAAGGAAACGTTGGTGAATGTTATCTTGAATAAGGATTACATAGAATCCATTTCCATTTACCTTCCGGACGGTACGGGAATGAATGCAGGCACTTCGCCCATGTATGCCTGTAATTATGAGAATATCTGCACCCAGGATTGGTACGAACAGGTGGCGGATTTAAAGGGCATGTTTTTGTGGAGCGTCAGTGAATTTCAGGAAGGACAGCCGCGGATCACCTGTGCCCGTGTACTAAACGACCGGGATACGATTCAGCCGTTGGGCGTTCTCGTCATTTTATTGAATCCAACATATATGGACACATTGTTTTCGGAAAATGGACAGGAACTGGATGCGTATTTCTGTTATGATCAAAATCGTCAGCAAGTGCTGATCCCCTGGCAGACAGGCACGGATTCGGAACAGCAGATTTTTTCTCAATTGACAGCAAACGAGACGGCCGCAGCCTTTATGAAAAACGGCTATGTATATTCTTCTATTTCTACTCCGATAGACGGCTGGATTTTGGTCAACCGGGTATCGATTGCTTATTATTGGAAACAGCAGGTGATGAATCTTGGAATTATTTTTTTCGTCACACTGATCAGTCTGGTGATCTCTATGGTAGCTTACAGACGTTTTGCCAATAGTATCACAGGTCCCATAAGCCGGCTGATTCTGTCCATGGAGAAGGCGGAAAAAGATAATTTCAAAAATCTGGTCACGATTGAGCGGAAGGATGAAATCGGCCGATTGGGGGAGGCTTATAATCGCCTGATTCAGAGAGTGAATGTGCTGGTCAATGATGTCTTGCGGGAACGGCTTCATAGCCAGCAGGCGGAACTGGAAAACCTACAGGCACAGATCAATCCCCATTTTCTGTATAATACCCTGGATTGCATCAATTGGAAGGCCATGATAAATGGAGAAAATGAGATTAGTGATATGATTACGGCACTGTCCAATATGTTTCGTTTTAGCTTAAGCGGAAATGATAAGCTGGTTACTGTGGAGGAAGAACTTTCGAATGTCCGGGATTATTTGCTGATTCAGCAGGAACGCTTTGGAGATAAGCTGCAGTGTTCGATGGAGGTTTCAGAAGCGTATATGCGTGTACGCATCCTGAAATATATCTTACAGCCAGTGGTGGAAAATAGTATTTTACACGGAATAGGAGAAACGGGAGAACCGGAAAAGGTGATCATTACGGCGGCATTTTGTGAGCAGGGTGTGGAACTTTGTGTCCTGGATGACGGCCCGGGCGTGGATACGGCTGCGATAGAAGATTTGCTTGCCGGCCGGCAAAGGAGCAATGGGAAGAAACACCGGCATGGTATTTACAATGTCAATAAACGGCTGCAATTACAGTATGGAGAAGCATTTGGTTTATATTACAGTAACCGGCCGGAGGGCGGAACTTGTGTGCGGATCGTAATACCGGGGGAGGAAAATTGATATGTTAAAAGTGCTATTGGTGGATGATGAACCTACAGTATTGCAGGGATTGCAGATGGTACTTCCGTGGGAAGAAATGGGTTTTATCGTTTCCGGGGAAGCCTCCAATGGAGAAGAGGCCATGCGGCGTATAGAGGAATGTCCCCCGGACCTGGTGGTAACGGACGTGCGGATGCCCAGGATGGATGGGATTGCCCTGGCAAATTGGATTCGGCAATACGATTCGAGGATAGCTGTCATTATTGTCAGCGGATATGATGAATTTGACTATGCCCAGTCGGCCATGCAGGCAGGTGTAAGCGAATATTTGCTGAAACCTCTGAAGCGGAAACAATGGGAAGAGACGATTCTGCGTGTGCGGCAGAAGATACTGAAAAAGCGGCAGCAAAGAGAAGCCATTGCCAATATGGAAAAAGAACTGCAGTATTACCGTCCGATTATGAAAAATCAGTATCTGTCAGAACTGGCGCAGGGAAATGTCTATGAGGAGGATCCCTTTTTGCGGCTGCAGGCACTGGGAACTGATTTGCGGAATGCGCCGTATTATTTAATCTGCTTTGATGCCGACTGGCCCCAGAAGAAGGGGGAGCAAAGGGAAAGTAATGATCTTATGCACCTGTATCAGCGGAATGTGGTGGCGCTTCGGCTGTCCCGGTTTGGTGTGGTAGAAAGCTTCCATGCGGAGGGAAGATGGTATTATCTGTTGGAAGATCCGGCCGGATTGCCTGATTTTGAGGAAATGATGGAAAATGCCTGCCGGGAGGCCATTGAGGAGTTTGGGCAGGCTTCGGGTATCTCGATTTCCGCGGGCGTCAGTCTGCGCTATGAGTCCTTAGCTGACTTATCAATGGCAAAGGGGGACTGCGAACTGGCGCTGGAAGCCCGGCTGATGGGAGGAGGAGAAAGCTGTATCCTGACCAGTCAGGTGGGAGCACTCTGCGGCGGAGGAATCCCCTTTCATATGGTGAATCTGGATGGGGTTATGAATAATCTGCGTCTTTTGGAGGAAGAGAAAGCAAATAAAATGCTGGCCATGCAGTTTCGGCAGTTGAAAAAGGAAGGCGCTTTACCGAATCAATTTTATGGATTTGCCAGTACGGTTCTTCTGGAACTGTATAATCTTACGACATCCAACGGGGCCCCGAAAACGCTGGGCATGGAAATTTGGGGACGCCTGACCTGCCTGCCCCAGCATAAAACGGCCGCAGATTTACTGGATTTTTGTCAGGGTACAATATCGTATGTGTTGTCCGAACTAAAGAAGCAGACGCGGGAGAATAATAAAGAGATTGCCGATGAGATTACCCGTTATATTACGGCACATCTGGCAGAGGAACTGACGCTGCAGATGGTGGCGGATCACATTCATGTCAGCCGAAATTATCTGTGCAGTATCTTTCGCAGGGAATTTCACGATACCTTTGTTTCTTATCTGACAAGGCTTAGGATGAGTAAGGCAAAGGAATTGCTGAAGAACAGTAAAATGAAGACATATGAGATTGCCGCTTTGGTTGGCTACAATGATTATGTGTATTTTGCCCAGGTGTTTAAAAAGCAGGTGGGGGTCACGACAACAGAGTATAGGAAAAATGCCATATAAGATAGAAAATAATAGTACAGGTTGTCATAATGCCAGTGGTATGGCATGACAACCTGTATTTTTGTAGTTATTTTGCGTAATATTTATAATATTATCTGAATTTTTTCTATATATTTGCACAATTATTATTGCTATACTTTTTTCAACAGCAATGATCATAGCTGAGCGGACGAAGCATAAAGACGAGAAGGAGGAAACAAATGAAGTTAAGAAGAGCAATGTTTGCAGGAACATTGGCGTTTATTATGGCAGCAATGACTGCCTGCGGCGGAAATACGGATACGGCGGATCAGACATCTGAGAGCGCAGATACTTCTGATGGTGAAGTTAAACTGAAACTGGTTTGCTGTATGGACCCGGCTACGGATGGGCAGTACAAACTGGATGCAATCCAGGAAGCCGCGGATGCGCTTGGATATACGGTGGAAGTTGAGCGCAGTGACGATGATACTTATAAGACGAAAATACGTGTGGCCCTGCAGGGAAATGAAATGCCGGATATTTTCTATACCTGGGGCGGGTCTTACAGTGAAACTTTTATCGCGGCAGAAGCCATGTATCCGCTGAATGACGCCATAGAGGCTTCAGGCTATGATTTTTATGATACGTATTTACAGTCGGATGATGGGAATGTGTACGCCCTTCCGATTAATGCCTTCGAAGCCTATGGTATGTTTTACAATAAGAATATCCTGGAAGATATCGGCGCCGAGGTGCCCACCACATGGGATGAATTGTTGGAATTGGTGGAAAAATGCAATGAAAATGGCATAGCGGCAATCGGGCTTGCGGACAAGGAACGTTGGGAAGGGGATCTTCTGTACAATTCCCTCGTGCTGCTGGAAGATGTGGATGCATTTGAAAAGGCCATGAATGGTGAGATGAGTTTCACAGACGAACCATTTTTGGAAGCTGCGAAGAAAGTGGAAACGCTGGTGCAGATGGGCGCTTTTCAAAATGGCTATATGCAGCATACGGACAGTGAAATCATCGAATTGATAAAATCGGATCAGATAGCTACGTATTGGATTGGTCCATGGATGATTCCGGTTATGACCGAGGGAGATATGGCGGAGAAAATGGGCTATACGACGCTGCCTCGTCTTAGCGAGGATGTAGACCCTGCGGTTACCAGCTGTACGGCGGCCACGGATGCAGGTCTGGCGGTATCTGCCAACAGCCCATATAAGGAGGAAGCGGCAAAATTTATCGTAGAATATTGTAAGCTTGTCAGTGATAATGCGGTATCCACCGGAGATGTGGGAATGATCAATAATCCGGAGGTCCAGGCGCCGGATGATCTTACCGAGATAAATAAAGCATATGGTGAGCAGATGGAAAATCTGGAACAAACACAGCTGTGGTGGTTTACCAGTGTGGATTCCAAGTATGGTGAGCCGATGCGGGATTTGAATCAACAGTTATTTGCCGGACAGATTTCGGCGGAAGATTTTGTGCAGGAATTAGAAGCCGTTATGCGGTAACAGGATATATGACTTGTGGGCCCCTTTTCCTTTTGAGAAAGGCGGCCCATTTGTATAAAGAATGACAATAGATTCAGGAGGTTTGCGATATGGAAAAAATGTTATCCAACAAGAAAATGATTGCCTTGTTTATTCTTCCGGGTTTTCTTCTCTTTCTTGTTATCTTCATTTTTCCAATCGGCTATACATTATTTTTAAGTATGACGAACTGAGAGGGCGTAGGCCCGAAGGAGTTTATAGGGCTGGATAATTATATTCAGCTGCTTGCCCATGACAGTGTATTTCGCTTAAGTGCCAAGAATACGTTGATCGTTTTATGTATAGCGCTGGTTGGACAGCTGGTACCCGCGTTTGTGCTGGCTTTGCTGCTTTATTTTGCCACAAAGGGAACACGGATTTTCCGCAATGCTTTTTTTGTGCCGGTTTTGTTGTCCAGTACGGCTATTGGACTGATCTGGCAGAAGATCTATGATCCCAATTATGGAATGTTAAATGAATTATTAGAAAAATTAGGGATGGGAAGTCTGATTCATGAGTGGATGACGGACCCGGCCACTTGTCTCATTGCCGTACTGATACCGGTAATCTGGCAGTGGATTGGCTATCACATGATTATTATGTATGCAGGATTGAAAGGGATTCCCGAACAATATATTGAGGCGGCCAAGATTGACGGAGCCAACAGCATTCAGGTTGCATTGAAAATCATATTGCCCTTGCTGCAGGATATCATCAAGGTATGTGTGGTTTTGGCGACGGTGGGCGCTTTGAAAATCTTTGATAATATCTATGTTATGACGGGAGGCGGTCCTTATAACCTGACCAGCACCATTGCTATTCAGATGTATAAAGAGTCCTTCCTGAAACAGCAGTATGGGTATGGAAGCAGTATTGCGATTCTGCTAAGTGTGATATGTATGGCTGCCTTTTTGGTGATAAACCGGCTTATGACACGGGAAAGTATTGAATACTAGGGAGGAGGAAGTATGAGTAGAAAAAAGATAGTACGCTTATTGTTGTATGTGGTATTGGGGCTGTTTGCCATCGTACAGATCTGTCCGTTTATCTGGCTGGTGCTTTTTTCTCTGAAAAGTGACAGTGAGATTCATGCAAAAAGCGCATTGGCTCTGCCGGAAGGTATTCACTGGCAAAACTATGTAGAAGCCTGGACAGAGGGAAATGTGGGACATTATTTTCTAAACAGTCTCTTTGTTACTTTGGTCAGTGTAGCATTGATCCTGCTTCTGGGAAGTATGATCGCTTATGGGATTACCCGGATGCGCTGGAAATTTCAGGGGACTGTATTGGCTATCATTATGGTCGGTATGATGATTCCCATTCATGCGATACTGGTCCCCTTATTTATCATCATGCAGCGGATGGGATTATTGAGTACGCATTTAAGTATTATTTTACCGTATGTGGTGACGGGAATGCCTTTGGCCGTATTCATATTCAGCAATTTTCTGCGGAGTATTCCCCTTGAACTGGAATCGGCTGCCTATATTGACGGAAGCGGTGTTTTGCGAACCTTCTTTTCCATCATCCTTCCGACGCTGAAACCGGCGATTACTACGGTGGCGATTTTCTCCTTTATGAATACATGGAATGAATTTATTATGGCTTCCACCTATTTACAGGATCAGTCATTAAACACACTGCCCATTGGATTGAAATCCTTCCAGGGAATGTATCTGACATCCTGGGGGCCGTTGGGGGCGGCAATTGTCATTTCCACGGTTCCCTTACTGATTTTCTACTTTATTTTCAGTGAACAGGTGGAAAAAAGCTTTACGGCAGGAGCAATTTTGAAATAACGATATAAATTGTCAGGAGGCGCAATCGATGAGACGAGCATATTATATGGACGGCACAAAACCAAATGTTGGTGCTTTGGATTTTAGTTATCTGCTGGATGCGCCGGCAGGTAAGCATGGGTTCTTAAAATCAGAAAACGGAAATCTGGTATTCGAGGACGGAACCCGAATTAAGTTTTTTGGAACAGCAATGCTGCGGGAGGGCTGTCTTCCCGATCATGATGCGGCGGAGGTTCATGCAAAGCGTATTGCCAGCGCGGGCGTGAATCTGGTGCGTATGCACTTTATGGATGGAAGAGTAGACCTGTGTGACTTTGGAGTGGGTGATACGCTGATTGACTACAGCAAGGGAAATACAAGAAATCTGGATCCTGTTTGTCTGGACCGCCTGGATTATTATATCTTCCAATTGAAACAGAATGGTATCTATGTACAGCTGGATACGCTGGTGGGCCGTAATTTCACACCGGAGGGGGATGAACTGGAATTTTCGGACCGCACACCGGATGAGTGGTCCGTAAAGCAGGTGAATATTTTTAACCGTCGCTATGTGGAACTGCAGAAGGAGTACGATAGATTGCTGCTGACCCATCAAAATCCTTATACGGGGCTTCGTTACGTGGATGATCCGGTCATTGCAGTGGTACAGATCATGAATGAAAACAGCCTCATGTGGAACCCCGGTTCCGAATTTGGTGTGGAGGTGATTCCTACCAGTTACCGCCGTCAATTTGATGAAATGTGGACGGATTGGCTGAGAAAAAAATATGGCTCCCATGAAGCGCTGCGTGAGGCCTGGACCAATGAGAAAGGGGAATGCGCGCTGGATGCGGGAGAGCACCTGCGTAAGAGAATTATCCGTCCCACAGATTCCTACCATACCATGCGCCACGTGGGAACAGAGCATTACCATCCTTATAAAAGTATTAATGGGCCGGCTCGTACGGCGGATTATGTGGACTTTCTGTCAGAAGTGGAAATTGGTATTGTGCAGGAAATGAGTGAGTACCTTCGCAAGATCGGCGTCAAGTGCTGTATTAACGTTACCAATCTGGTCAGGGGCGCAGGAAATGCCTATACGGCTGGGATGTTCTGTGATATTTCGGAAAATGATGCGTATTATAATCATCCTTTCTGCGGCTACAATCCGCCGGCAAGACAGAATCGGATTCCTATGGTTTCTGTGGATCCGAGATCGGCATACCGTATGCATAACGGCTGCCCGTCCGATGATAATATGCTGACAAAATTATCGATGGCAAGAGTAAAGGATAAACCATTTTTAGTGGCGGAGTGGAATGTACCCTTCCCCACCACCTTTTCCAGTGACGCCATGTTGATGATGGCCTCTTATGGAGCCTTTCAGGATTGGGATGGCGTGTGTACGTTTCAATATATTAACAAGCAAGGGGTGGAGGATTTAAAGAGTCGGCAGCTGGCGCATTATTTTACCATCTATAACGACCCTGCAAAATGGGGACAGATTGGCATTGGCTCCGCTATTTTCCAGGAAGGATTGATACATACGGCGAAAAATTCCGTTATCTTAAATTATACCGACGATGACCGAAGGGCCGATCCGCCGGCAACCTATGAATATCCATACCGGGTACTTCCGTTCCTTTCAAAGCTTGAGATACAGTTTGGCAATGAAGTGAAGGCGGAGGACGGCGATCTGATCGTGGCAGGCGGCTTTACGCCAAGCGGAGATTATACCAGGGCCAGCCATGCCGTTGTCTTTTCGGAAAGCCCCTATGCGGATATTTACCAGCATAAAAAGGATGGCGGCGCCTATCTGAAACGCCACAGAGAGGATGGGGCAGACCGTTTCCGTGAAATTGGCAGTATCGGTTCGAAGCGAGTGGTTATCGATGAGGCCCGGCGTTTGTTTGATGATGATTTTGCTTATGGAGATACCATGGATGCGGCCATGAAGCATTGGGGACTTTTGGAGGAAAATCAGGGTATCCAGGAAAATGGAGGGGCCTTTGGCTCTGACAATGGGGAACTTTATTATTCCTTTTCCAAGGGATACTTTAAAGCGGATGCGGAATACGTAAAGATTTATACCGGCAAGCTATATGGGGCCGTGTCCATGGACCGCTATACCTTTGCCCTTGCGAATGAAAGGATGACAATCAGTCTGCTGCCAAAGGACGGCCTGCCCTTATCTGAGAGTAAACATGTGCTTTTAAGCATGGTAGGGGAAAACGGAAACACCGGGATGGAATGGGACGGCGAATTTCTGATTGATATGGGACATGCGCCCAGTTGGGTTGATCAGGCAGAGGGATGCGTGACGATCGAGGGAATTTCTGACGCGAAGGTATGGGCGCTGGCGCCTAACGGCGAACGAAGAGAAGCCCTGGCTGTGGAAAAAGCGGCAGAAGGCGTTCGGATTTTGCTTGATACCGACGAAGCCACAGTACACTTTGAAATTGTGCTGGAATAATAGAAGGGAGATTAAAAATGGAACAGATTTTGAATCATGTCAATACCTGCTCGGCGCCATCTCAGTTGAAAATTACGGATATGCGTTTTGTGGATGTGGTCGGCGCGCCGATGGACTGTACAATATTACGCCTGGAGACCAATCAGGGATTGACCGGGTATGGTGAAATCCGTGATTTTTCAAATAAAATGTATGCGCTGCAGTTAAAGCGGATTCTGGTGGGAGAAAATCCCTGTCATGTAGGGAAATTATTCAACAAAATCCAACAGTTTGGCGGTCACGCGAGACAGGGCGGCGGCGTCAGCGGCGTAGAAGTGGCGCTCTGGGATTTGGCCGGAAAAGCTTATGGCGTTCCCGTATATCAGATGTTGGGAGGCAAATTCCGGGACCAGATACGAATCTATTGTGATACGGATGTGGATGGGAAGCATACGGGAAAAGATATGGGGCTGGCCCTGAAAAAGCGTATGGAAAGAGGCTATACCATGCTGAAAATGGACCTGGGTATCGATCTGCTGCTGGATGTGGAGGGAGCCTTAAACGCGCCTTTGGGCTATGTGGACCGGATGAAGCAATTCAGCCAGCAGGAGTTATCCTTTGGCATTTCAAATAAAGCCTTTGCCGATTTCATGAGTATCCCTCATCCCTTTACCTTTGTATCGATTACAGAAAAGGGACTGGACTATCTGGAAGCTTACGTGAAAGAAGTCAGAGATACCATTGGTTATGAGATTCCGCTGGCCATTGACCATATCGGTCATGTGAATCTGCAAAGCTGTATTAAGCTTGGACGGCGGCTGGAAAAATATAATATTGCCTGGATGGAGGACTGTGTTCCGTGGTTTTATACGGAGCAATTGAAGCAGCTTAGCGATTCCTGTGCCGTACCAATCTGCACCGGCGAGGATATGTATTTGAAGGAAAGTTTTGTTCCGCTGTTTGAACAAAAGGCCATCTCCGTCGTACACCCGGATGTACTCACGGCCGGAGGTATTATGGAGACAAAGAAGATTTTGGATATGGCCTGGGAACATGGAATAGCCGGAGTCATCCATATGGCGGAGACGCCCATTGGCTGTCTGGCAGCAGCGCATGCGGCAGCGGCGGCAGGGGATAATTTTGTGGCAATGGAATTTCATTCCAATGATGTTCCCTGGTGGTACACCATGGTGAAGGATTGGAAAAAATCCCCCATCGAAAATGGATGGCTGACGCTTACGGATCAGCCGGGACTTGGCATAGCTGAATTGGATGATTCGGTTTTAAAGGCCCATGAAAATCCGAAGAGAAGAGGTTTGTGGCAGGATACCGGAGCCTGGGATCAGGAATGGGCACACGATAGAATTTGGAGTTGATGGATATGAACGCGAAAAATAAGGAATTATTTACTTTATATAAAAAGGAGTTATATACCCCGGTAGTAGGAGATATTCTGGATGGCATGGGATTGTATCATCAGTTTTTGCCGCAGGAAATCTCTCCGGCAAAGGAGTCCCATAAGCTGGTGGGCTGGGCAATGCCGGTTTTGATGATTGATGTGTATGGCCCCCCAAAAAAGCCATTTGGTTATTTGACAGAAGCATTGGATCAACTGGAAGAGGGGGAAATCTATCTGGCAAGCGGCGGTGATATGCGCTGTGCCTATTGGGGTGAACTGCTGACCGCCACGGCGCAGGTCCGGGGGGCGGCGGGGGCCGTGATCAACGGCTACTATAGAGATTCTCCCCAGGTATTGGAACAAAACTTTCCGGTATTTAGCCGGGGGCGCTATGCGCAGGACTCTTCTGTGCGTACCCAGGTGGCGGATTACCGCTGCCCGGTGGAGATCGGCGGCGTATGGGTGAAACCGGGAGACCTGCTCTTTGGCGACATGGATGGAGTCCTGGTGATACCTGGCGATAAGGTGGATGAAGTGACGGAAAAGGCCCTTGAGAAGGCGAGAGGAGAAAAAACCGTCCGAAAAGCCATAGAAGGAGGCATGAGCGCCACCGAGGCCTTTGCTGTCTATGGAATTTTGTAGAAACGCTGCGGATTGTGAGACGGGAGGAAGGAAAGTAATGAAACTGTTTGATTTAAGCGGGCGGGTGGCATTTGTGACCGGGGGAACCCGGGGAATTGGCTTTGCCATTGCCTGCGGATTGAAAGAAGCCGGCGCCAAGGTGTGGATTCATGGGTCCAGAGAAGATAAAACCAGCGCCGTTGCTCTTAAGCATGGGTTTTCCTGGGTCAGCGGAGATTTCTCAGATACGGCATCCATCGATGCCCTTGTCAGAAAAATTACACAGGAGGAAGAAAAGCTGGATATTCTGGTGAATAACGCAGGCTGCGAGGCCCATGAACTGGTGGGAGAAATCACAGAAGAAACCTGGGATCGGATTCACACGGTCAACACGAAGTCTCCCTTGCTGCTGCTGAAAGCACTGCTTTCGCTGCTGCAAAAATCATCCCATGCTTCTGTGATTAATATCACCTCCATTCACCAGCTTGTTCCTATGAGGCAGGGCGTTTCTTATTGCATGTCTAAGGCGGCTCTTGAGATGGCCACAAAGGTTTCGGCGCTTGAATTAGCGGGACGTTCCATTCGTGTCAATAATCTGGCGCCGGGCGCAATTGCCACTGATATTAACCGGTCTGTGGTGGAACAGCTTCCTTTTTCAGATTGGATCCCTCTGGGACGTGTGGGAAATCCGGAAGAACTGGTGGGGCCTGCCGTTTTTCTGGCCTCTGATGCATCTTCCTATATAACAGGTACCACCCTTTATGTGGATGGCGGCTATAAAGAAAATCTACTGCGTTATTAATGCATAGTGAAGGAGAAATTGCATGTCAGGTTTGAAAAAAATACAACAGGTAATTCAAAAGGAAGATCTGGGCGCTGTCATCTTCTGGCGCCCGGACGAACTGGTGATGTCCCTCGGTTATCTTCCATATTATGGGTGTTCCTTTGCTGTGTTTACTGAGCGGGAAACACTGCTTTATATTCCGGAATATGAACCGCAGCCCTTTCTGCGGGAACCGGTGACGCTGAAAACATTTCCCATGGGAATGATGAAAGAAAATCCGTGGGACTTATTATTTGATCGGATACAGGCGGATTTAGATGATCGTGGATTGCGGGCAAAAAAGATAGGCTGCATAGCGTTTGCCGGAGGTTCCG
The DNA here is from genome assembly GCA_964427045.1 of uncultured Hoministercoradaptatus sp. Taxonomy (GTDB): domain Bacteria; phylum Bacillota; class Clostridia; order Lachnospirales; family Lachnospiraceae; genus Oliverpabstia. Next base: position 40,572 of record CAYRTA010000003.1, read on the forward strand.
CCCTCAGTATGATCGCGGCGGAACAGCCGTCCCTTCCTGCCGATTTGCTGAGCCGTATATCCTCTTTGGCTGCAGGAATAGCCCGGGAAAGTGAGCCCGCGCTGCTCGAATTATATGAAACGAAGCTGCCGGAGGATCTTTTGGGTCTGCGGCTGGCTCATCAGGCGGCGGCCGAGGGAGTGCGTGCTTTTTTTCAGGCATTGCAGCAGGGAAAACGTGAAATTGAGGTGCAATGTGCCGTTGAACATGCCATTGCCTGCCAGACGGGAAAAAACGGTATCTATTTTGCCAGGGGCTGGGCACAGATTCAAAGCGGGAGACGCAGTGAGCAGGCCGGAAAATACAATAGTACATCTGGGAAAAAACTGGAAAAGGGTGAACTGGTATTAATGGAACTGGGAGTCTGTGTCAATGGATACTGGGCTGATCTTACCCGTACGGGATATGTGGGAGAGATGCCGGCGCAGGTAAAGGCGCGTTACGATCTGGTGGCAAAGGCACAGCAGGAGGCGATCCGGCACATCCGTGCCGGAGTCAAAGCCAGTGAGGTTTATCAGGCTGCCGCCGACGTTTTTCGACAGGACGGTTGTCTGGAACTGTTTAATCATGGGCTGGGACATGGTGTGGGCTTTCGCTATCATGAGTTTACACCGTCTCTGACTCCCTACTGTGATATGCCGTTAAAGGCCGGCATGGTGGTTACCGTGGAGCCCGGCCTTTATGAAGAGGGATTCGGAGGAATCCGCATAGAAGACAATGTACTGGTCACGGAAGAGGGCTGTGAACGGTTATCGTGTCAGTGAGCCCTTTGGGGCTTATTGACATCCTCCCGGAGCAGCCGGTAGATGGTTGCGGCCAGGGGAACGCCGAGGAGCATACCGGGGATTCCCATGATGCCGCCGCCGATGGTGACTGCGGCCAGTACCCAGATGGCCGGAAGGCCGATGGAGGAACCGACTACCCGGGGGTAAATCAGGTTTCCCTCTAATTGCTGCAGGATCACCAGGAATACCAGAAATATCACTGCCTTGAGGGGTGATACGGTTAAAATCATAAATGCACCCACGCAGGCGCCGATATAAGCGCCGGCGATGGGAATCAACGCGGTAAAGGCGATCAGGGCGCCGATCATTGCCGCGTAGGGAAGCCCCAGAAGCAGCATACCCAGGGTGCACAAAAGGCCCAGGATAACGGCCTCGGTACATTGTCCGACGATGTAGCGGCGGAAGCAATCGTTCATGACGTTCAGCACATGGGCGGCGCGGTCATACCAGCTTTTTTTCATATAATGGCGCAGCGTCCGGCCAATCTGGCTGCCAAGCCGTTCTTTCCCGGATAACAGGTAAATGGAAAAAATAATGCTGATAAACAGGGTAACCACACCGGAAAAGACGGCGGTTACCGTACTGATAATCACATCCATGACGTTTCCGATGCCGGAGGTGATGACTTTGATGAAGTCGCCCATTTTGGATTGCCAGTCGATGGCAGCCAGAGTGTTGGCAATATCCTCCGGCAGTATCTCCCATGCCTCCAGGCTGTCGGTCAGAGCATTCATCGCATCCGGAAGCAGCGCAAAAATTAACTGCATACAGGAAATCAGCTGGGGCAGTACCAGGCGGATGATCAGGGCAATGATGGCAAATAAGGTGACAAAGGCCGCCGTCATGCAGACGGGCCGGCGGCTTTTTTGCAGAAAAGGATTTGTTGATTTCGTAAAATAATGTTTTTCGTAAAGACTCATCAGAATATTGATCATGTAGGCAATAGCGCACCCGATCAGGAGAGGCGCGGCGGCGTCAAGCAGGGCCAGAAACAGCCTGGCTGCATTGGGCCAGTAAAGAATGCACAGATATAAAAGAAAGATACTGACGGCTGCTTTAAGACAAGATTTCCATTCGATTTTCATTCTGTAAATACCTCCCATTTTGGTCGAGATGTCCTAAAAACCACATGCCTGCTGACACAGGCGCCACCACGCATGAAAGCCGGTCACTCCACGCTATCGCGCTCTCGTGATCGCCGCCAGTATTCGCATTTCGGCCTATCTGCCTGCATGCTCATACCGACTTGGTCGGCAAATGTCCATGCGTCTGTGCGTGCGGGCACGCCCATGCGATGGCCGCTTGCCGACACTTTCACAGTAAATAATGAGGACATTGTAGCATAGACAAGTTCTCCTGACAACCTTAAGCGAAAAAGATTTTTGTATGCAAAATCATACCAGAATATGGATAGAAAAACAGATTTTGGGTGCCCAGTTTTCTCCTATTATATTAAAAAATAGATCGCACATACTATTTTTATCAGAGAGATAAAGGAGGAATTACATGGAAGCACAACATTTAGCGATTTCATCGGTTCCCGTTCAACAGTGGAGCGGCCGCCTTTACGAGTATACCCAGGCGCTGCGGACAGGAACCATTTTCCCGGAGTTAAATTTGCCCTTTTTCGCGGCGGATACGCCTATAAAAGAAGAACCGTCTCTGGCGGCAGATACACCCGTAAAAGAAGAACCGTCTCTGGCGGCGGATACGCCTGTAAAAGAAGAATCTCTGGCGGCGGACAGCAATAAAACCCCCGAACAGCAGCAGCGGGAATGTCTTTTGTCGAAAATCAATGCCATCAGCTTTTTCCTGGATGATCTGGTGCTGTATTTGGATACCCATCCAAACCAGCAGGAGGCCATTGCCCTCAGAAAGCAGGTGATTGAGGAACGCAAACGGCTGTTAAAGGAATTTGATCAGAACAATTACCCGCTGACCAAAGACTGTGAGGGACTTTGGACCGAAGGTCCTATGCCCTGGGAAGGAGCGTGTATCTGATGTGGACCTATGAAAAACGGCTGCAGTTTCCGGTAAAGATTACGCATACTTGTCCAAAGACGGCCCGGCTGATCATCAGCCAGTATGGCGGTCCCGACGGAGAACTTTCGGCTTCCATGCGCTATCTGGCCCAGCGTTACACGATGCCTTCTAAGGAGGCAGGAGGGCTTTTGACGGATATCGGGACCGAAGAACTGGGGCATATGGAAATCATCTGCGCAATGGTTTATCAGCTGACCAGAGATTTGACCATCGAAGAGGCGCAGACCGCCGGATTTGATGCGTATTACATTGATCACACCAAGGGCTTATGGCCCCAGGCCGCCGCGGGGCTGCCCTTTAACGCCTGCGAATTTCAATCTAAGGGAGATGCGATTGCGGACTTAACGGAAAACCTGGCTGCGGAACAGAAAGCAAGGGTCGTATATGATAATCTGCTGCGTATGATTGATGATCCGGAAGTTCGGGAACCACTGAAATTTCTGCGGACAAGGGAAATTGTTCACTTTCAGCGTTTTGGCGAGACGCTGGAAAAGATAAAGGATTCGCTGAATTCCCATAATTTCTATTACTTCAATCCCGAATTTGACCGGGAATTTTTAAGACATCATTTGTAAAGATCCATATAAAGATCTGTATAAAGATCCGTATAAAGATCCGTATAAGCAGCAGAACCCATACAGGCAGCGGAAAGCCTATGAGTGTAGTCTGTAGGAAGCTTGTGAGGAGTTCTTATAAGGAGTTTGCAGAAGGACATGTCGTTGGGGAAAATGAGACGTCGGTTTCGTTTGCCTTGACGACATGATTTTCTGCTTTCAGAAATAATTTTTCCAATTTGATCTTGCAAATTCTTTTAAAGTATGCTACCGTATCATCCGGTTATGTGAGATGTAAAATCGAATCATAACGAATTGTGCATAAAAATGAGGAGTACATAAAAATGATTGCGAAGTATTTCGAGCGGGTGGGTTCTAAGCGGATTGGCTATATGGTGCTTGGCAATGTGATTTTGGCCTTTGGTATAGCGGTATTCAAGTGGTCAGGTATGGGAAATGATCCTTACAGCGGTATGGTTATGGCAGTGGCGGATGTGCTGGGTATGGCCTATGCAAATTTTCTGTTGATTGTCAATCTGTTTCTGTTTCTGATTGAAATTATCTGGGGAAGAAAGCTGATTGGAATTGGAACGCTGATGAATGCCATCTTCAATGGTTACATTACGACCTTCGTTTATAATCTCTGCATGAAATGGATAGGAGCACCGGGAAATCTTGCCCAGCAGTTTGTGATCTTGATTGCTGCTGTTCTGGTCTGCGGACTGGGGCTGGCTATTTATCAGACTGCGGATGTAGGTGTTGCGCCTTACGACAGCCTTTCCCTTATTATGAGCGGCCGTCTGAAAAAGGTGGACTATTTCTGGTGCAGAATTACAACGGATGCCATTTGTGCTTTGATCTGTTTCCTGGCCGGAGGAATCGTGGGACTGGGAACATTGGTTTGCGCCTTTGGCCTTGGCTATGTGATTCATTTCTTTAACAAGTGTGTGGCTTTCCGGTTAATGCCGGAAATGGCGCCGAAAAAACAGGCTTTATAAAAAGCGGCCATCCTGGAAAGCGCGATATTGATCTAAACGGATCTAAAGAGGTGTAAAAAATACCCGTCAGAGGAAACTCTGACGGGACAGACTGTCAAAGAACCCCTATTAAGCCACGGCAAAATAGAGGTTCTTTTTCTGC
>CAYRTA010000004.1:0-39701 GCA_964427045.1 uncultured Hoministercoradaptatus sp.
CGAGGGTGGTTACGGCTGTACCTTTGAGGAGGCGCTGGCATGGACAAGACAGAGAGATCCCGGACGGCTGACCCATTACGAAAGCGCCTACTATAAGGGAAAAAAGCGTAAATACGATTATTCCAATCTGAATCTGTACAGCCGGATGTATCCGGGGCTTTCGGAAGTGGAGGCCTACGCTGAAAGCAATCCGGATAAGCCGTTTATCATGTGTGAATATTGTCACGCCATGGGAAATGGTCCTGGTGATCTGGAAGAATATTATGCTCTCATCGAGGCATATGACTGTGTTTGCGGCGGTTTTGTGTGGGAGTGGTGTGATCATGCCATTTATGCCGGACAGGCCGAAAATGGAAAGGCCATGTATTATTATGGAGGTGACCATCAGGAAACACTTCATGATGGCAATTTCTGTATGGACGGCCTGGTATATCCTGACCGGAAACCCCATACGGGCCTTTTGGAATACCGAAATGTTCACCGGCCGGTACGTGCTTCCTATGATGAAAAAGAGCAGACGCTGATCCTGTGTAATAAATTGAATTTCCTGAATCTTCGGGACTATGTATCCGTTGTTTGTGAGGTAACCTGCGACGGAAAGCTGGTTAAGACCCAGGAGCTGCCGGCCGCTCTGCTGGATATCGGTCCGCGGAGTGCGAAAACGCTGCCCTTTACGTTGTCTGTGCCGGAGAAGGGCTGTTGCTATCTGAAACTTAGGTATCTTTACGCAGGCAGCCACCCCTGGATTAGGAAGGGGGAGGAACTGGGATTTGATGAAATCCCCCTTTCCAATGAAGATAGCCGCAATCAGACGGCACTGGCCGAAAAAGCGGCCATGGAAAGGGAGGGTGGCGAACTTACGGTGGAAGAGACCCAACAGATGCTGCGGATAACAGGCGGGGATTTTGTATATACCTATAGTAAGGGAACCGGACTTTTTGAACAGTTGGAGGCGGATGGACGAACCCTGCTCGACCGTCCGATGGAAATCAGCATCTGGAGAGCCCCCACTGATAACGATCAGTATATCCGGCTTGACTGGCAGCAGGCCATGTATGACCGGGTATGGACCAGAGCCTATGAGACGGTTTATCGAAAGACCGGGAAAGGTCTGGAAATCCATAGCCATGTAGGGCTTGTGGCCGCGGCAGTCCGCAGAATTTTGGATATGGATGTGACCTGGACCATCGGTTTGGGCGGCAGTATCCGGCTTCACATGGATGTGAAACGGGATCTGGATTTTCCGGAACTTCCCCGGTTTGGCCTGCGTCTGTTTGTGCCGAAGGCAGTTGACCAGATCACCTATTTCGGTCTGGGTCCCATGGAAAGTTATCCGGATAAGCGGCGCGCTTCCAGTCATGGCATCTACAAGGCCAATGTAAAGGAACTTTATGAGGATTATATTAAGCCGCAGGAAAACGGAAGTCATGATGATTGTGCTTATATGACGGCAGCAGGAGATGGCCTGGAATGGTGCTTTGTGGGCGAACCTGCTTTCTCATTCAATGCCTCGGTCTATACCCAGGAGGAACTGACCCGTAAGAAACATAATTATGAACTGACGCCCTGCGAAAGTACAGTTTTACATCTGGATTGCCGCCAAAATGGCATCGGCTCCAACAGCTGCGGCCCGCGTCTGTCAGAAAACTACCGGTTTGACGACGAAACCTTTACCTTTGACCTGACCCTTTTACCCAGGGCAGAGGCTGATGGATGTGACAGATAAAGATTATAAATAGAAATTGTAAACAGAAATTATAAACAGAAATCTATCTTTTTGTATTGACAAAGTGTCATTACTGTATATAATATAGATATATACAGTAATGACACTTTTGTGCTGTCAGGGATGGAAGGATAGATACAGAGTGAGGAGAATGTCTGCAGCATTGTCCGCTTCTTGCTGTAATTCCCAGGGAAAAGGAGAAATATAATGAAAATTATTATTTCGAATCAATCTGAGCTTCCCATCTATGCTCAGATCAAGGAACAAATAAAAGAACAGGTCTTAAACGGGCAATTACCGGAAGGAACGCCGCTGCCTTCTATCCGCAAGTTGGCGAAGGAATTGGGCGTCAGTGTAATTACCACCACCAGGGCCTACAGCGATTTGGAAAAGGAAGGGTTCATCACTTCCATACAGGGAAAGGGCAGTGTGGTTCTCTCCCGGCAGAATGATCTGCTGCGGGAGCAATATTTAAAACGTATTGAGGAAGGACTGAATATGGCCATTCAGACCGCCCGGACCATACAGATGGAAAAGGAAGAGATGATTTCCATGGTAGATATGCTGTGGGATACCGAGGAATAAAGGAGGAAAATATGAACTTACTGGAAGTGAAAAATATTTCCAAACAATATAAGGAGTTTGAACTCAGGGATATCAGTTTTTCATTGCCGGCAGGCTATATTCTGGGCTATGTGGGGGAAAACGGAGCCGGCAAGACAACGACGTTAAACATTGTGAACCAGCTGATTCACCAGGACCAGGGAACCGTAACCATTGAGGGAATGTCTTATGAGGATGACACGATTGGCTACAAAGAGCAGATCGGTTATGTGGGAGATTCTTCTTATTTTCCTGTTACAATGAATTTGAAGGCTATTCGAAGTATACTGAAAGATTTTTATAAAAGCTTTCGCCCGGAAGTGTTTGATGCCTACGTGGAAAAATGGAAGCTGCCCGCGAAGAAAAAGATCAAGGATTATTCCCGGGGAATGAGGGTGAAACTGATGTTTGCCAGCGTTTTGTCCAGGGACACGAAGCTTCTGATTTTAGATGAGGCCACCAATGGGCTGGACCCCGTTGTGAGAAAGGATATCCTGAAGCTTTTGCAGGATTATATCAGCGATGGTAACCGGAGCGTACTGTTTTCCACCCATATATTGGAAGATCTGGAGCAGGTTGCTTATTATATCTTCTTTATTCATCACGGAAAAAAGGTCTTCTTTGAATCCAAAGACGAGTTGCTGGAGCGTTATCTGCTGGTAAAAGGAGGAACCGAGGAACTGACGCCTGCATTAAAGAAGCAGCTGACCGGTGTGGAACAATATGCGTACGGTTTTGAAGCTTTATTTGATACGGATAACGGGACGCTTTTGCCTTCCGGGATGGTGACGGATCAGCCGTCCATCGATCAGATTATTGTCCATATGATAGAAGAAATGGAGGAGAGAAAATGAGAGTTTTAAAATTTGCAAAGGTGGATTTTATAAAGACGAATTCTTTCCGCTGGCTGCTGCTGTTTCCGGTGATTGGTATTATCATGGTGTTATTTTCCGATAATGAAATGAGTTTTGTGGCTTATGGATATTGTCTGTTTGCGGGGATTATCAGCTGCACCATACCGTTTAATTTTGACAACCCGGCGGAGAACGGATTTTTACAGATGCTGCCCGCCAAACCGGGAGATACCATCCGGGGACATTTTTCCTATGGATTTATCGTCCTTTGTGTTGCCGCCGTATTAGGTATTTTGACCGTGTGGGTTTCCTCCTTATTCAAACCGGAAATCAGCTTAACGGAAATGATGGGCTTACCGGCCTGGGGAATTTACCCGCTGGCCTTTGCCCTGGCTTTGCTGATTGCAGGAGTGCAGAGTCTGATGCTGAGTATATTCCGCACCCAAAGCGTATATGCCATGCAAATTTTGCGCATGGCTCCCGGTTTCATTTTCTTCTTTGGGGTGAATGCTCTTTTGGGAGAGGGATCTTTTATAGAATTGCTTATGAAATTGATCACGATAAGAAACTGTTGGATTTCCTTGGCAGTCAGTATTGTGGTATACGCTCTGCTGGCCCAGGTCGGCGCCAGGCTGGCGGTCGGAAAGGAATAGACCATCCGACCCCAGCAAAGGCAGCCATACTCAGAATAAGTCATCCCGGGTAATATTGCGCAGCCATTTTCCGGTGCGGTAGTGTCCGATGACCCAGGGCCATTTGACAAATTCGTCGGTACAAAGCAGGAAATAAACCACCATCACCGGCAGTTTAAAGACGAAAGCGGCCAGCAGGCCCAGAGGTACGCCGTAGCACCACATATCGATGGTATCGCAGATCATGCCGAATTTGCTGTCGCCTCCGGCACGGAAGACACCGGCGATCAGCGTGGTATTGACAGCGGAACCCATCACATAATAGACGTTGATTAACAGCATGTATTTCAGATAATGCATAGCCTGGTCTGTCAGCGAGGCAAAGCGCAGAACGAACGGAGTCGCACAGAGAATGATCAAACCGCCGATTGCTCCGGTAATCACGGTCAGGATCATCAGTTTGTGGGCTCCATCTTTTGCTTCCTCAAAGCGGTTTTCTCCTATGATATTGCCAAGGAGAATACCGCCGGCGCTGGCCATACCGAAGCTTAAGATCGTTCCAAAGTTACGGACCACATTAACCAGAGAATAAGCGGCAACGGCGTCCGTACCCAGATGTCCCAAAATCGCGGAGTACATGGAAAATGCCACGCTCCAGGAGACATCGTTTAATACCGCGGGAAGAGAAATCCGGAAAAAATCGGAAAATAAAAGTTTATTCCGGACAAACAGATAGCGAAAATCTAATTTCACATCTTTACTGTAGTGGGATACGATAAAGCAGCCGGCCAACTCAATCAGCCGGGAAGCCGATGTGGCGATGGCGACGCCGGTGGCCCCCAGTTTCGGAGCTCCGAAAAGGCCGAAAATAAAGACCGCGTTGAAAATAATATTCAGGGAAAAGGCAAGCACATTCATGGCCGTACTGATTACGACTTTTCCAATACTGCGCAGCACTGCAAGATACACTTCCGTAATACCCCAGCACAGATAGGCAATACTTACGATACGAAGATAGGACGCTCCTATGGTAATTAATTCCGGATCATTGGTAAATAGTTTCATCATTAACTGTGGGATCGTAAGGGCCATAGCGGCAAAGATGCAGGAGATAATGATGGAAAAACGCATGGCAATGCCCTCCACCAGCTGAATGGCCTTGAAATCTTTCTTTCCATAATACTGGGCACATAGAATCGTAGCGCCCGTTCCCAGTCCATAGAATACCATAAACAGGACACTGGCATACTGGGAGGCCAGAGATACGGCGGAAATCGAGGACTGGTTGACGAAGTTCAGCATCACCACATCCGCGGAATTGACGGCCGCACTAAGTAGATTTTGAATGACAATGGGAATTACCAGATGAAAAATCTGGTGGTAAAAGGTGTTTTTCTGGGTTGCTTTTGCAGGTTCCATAGCTTTTGTAAATCCTCCTTAAACGTATATTCGCCTTTGAATGCTTACCCGTCCCTCCATTATACTGATTCTTTTGCCATCTTTCAATAAAAGTTATTCAACTTGACGGAAATTTTATCCTGTCATACAATAGTAGTTGCGAAAAAGTTCAGGGAAAAATGAGTGCGAACATAGAGCGGAGGGAAGTATGAATAAGAGAGAGATTCATGAAATTAAACGCCGTTTTACAAAGCGGGGCTGTACCTTTACCAGAATGTGCGGTTTGTATGTGGACGGCGAACATAATAAGGTCATGACGCTGGGAGAGACGTTTCTGAACCTGGAGGAAGAGGATTTTTTTAAGTATCTCGATATTGCGAAGAAAGTACTGTCCGGTAAATTGGGCAATCAGCTTTTGGAGTTGGAGTTTCCGCTGGAAGAGGAGGCTGTGGGAGGAAAGCAGCGTTTCCTTATGGGATTAAAGGAAAGCGAATTGAAAAATGAGGAATTGCTGAATACCTTTTACGATCTTGTCATCGAGCATTATGCCCATGCCGGAAATTATCTGATTTTATTGTTCCATGATGTCTATGATGTGATGAAACGGACCAAAGACCGCATGGAATTAGATGAATCCGAAGAGGTTTATGAATATTTGATCTGTGCCATTTGTCCGGTGGATTTGACAAAGCCGGGCCTTGGTTACCGGGAAGAGGAACAGCGTATCTGTTCCCGTGAACGTGACTGGGTGGTAGGAATGCCAGATGCTGGATTTCTATTTCCTGCCTTTACAGACCGCAGCCCGGATATTCATTCCCTGCTGTTTTATAATAAGGATGTGAAAAATCCCCACAGTGAACTGATGGGAGAGGGCCTGGGCTGCCAGCTGCGCTTAACGGCTGCAGAGAAAAAGATTGCCTTTGAAAGTATCGTCCGGGATGTGATCGGAGAGAACGATGAAAGAAGTGAGGTCCTGTATATGGACATCCAGGGCAATCTCAGTGATCTGATTTTTCAGAAGGAGCAGCTTTTACAGGCAGATGGGGAAGAGGGCGGCAATGCGGAGCCCATTTATCTAAGCAGCGGCGAGATGGGAGAACTGCTGCAGGACAGCGGTCTTTCCATGGAGCAGGCCAGTGTGATCGAGAAAAATTTTGAGGAGACCTTCGGGGAGGATTTGCCGGAGGCGGAAACTTTGGTGGAGCCGAAGCTGGTGGAAGCCAATGAACGGAGAAAAGACCGTTTGGAACTGGTGCATCAGGTGGATCAATTGAAACAGCAATTGGAGGAAAACTGTCAGAGTCTTATGGAAGCGGCCGCTGCGGATGCGGTTTTGACGGATGGGGAAGCCAGGACGCAGGAAGCGGATAAAGAGGCGGATAAAGAGAGGAATATAGGGGCGGCAGATAAGGAAATCCGCCTTATCTTTGCCAGAGAAAAGGAAGCGGAGCTTCAGATGCAGATGATTGACGGCAGAAAGTGTCTGGTGATTCCGGTCAATGAGGATGAGGTTGTCACCGTCAACGGACAAAGACAGGAAGCAGAGGAACCCACATGAAACAGAATTATAAATTGATAATTGCTTATGATGGTTCCCGGTATTACGGCTGGGAGCACCAGCCCAATACGGAGCTGACCATTCAGGGAAAATTGGAGCAGGTACTATTCCGGATGGTGGATGAACCGGTGGAAGTGATCGGCGCCGGCCGTACGGATGCCGGGGTACACGCCAGGGCCATGGTGGCCAATGTTCGTCTGGATACGGAGCTGTCCCAGGAGGAAATCTTTGATTATATGAACCGGTATTTACCGGATGATATTGCGGTTTGTCAGGTGAAAAGGGCTTCGGAGCGGTTTCACAGCCGCTATAATGCACTGGGCAAGACCTATTGCTATACCTGCTATATGGGAGCCGTTAAGCCGGTTTTTGACCGCAAGTACGTCTACGTATTGGATCAGCAGCCGGACGTGGAACGAATGAAGGAAGCTGCGGTTTATCTCATGGGAACCCATGATTTTGCCAGTTTTTGCAGCAATCCCCGGATGAAGAAGTCAACGGTCAGAAAGGTGGACCGTATTGAAATCCAAAAGCAGGGAGATTATCTGCGGCTTACCTATCATGGGACCGGATTTTTGCAGCATATGGTTCGTATCCTGACCGGTACACTTTTGGAAGTGGGGTACGGAATACGGACGCCGGAAAGCATGGAAGAATTGCTGGATGCCAGGAAACGGGCCTTGGCAGGCTTTACGGCGCCGGCCAGGGGACTGTGCCTGATGGAAGTGGATTATGATTAGGAGCCGTTTGACGGCGAACTTTAATTTTACCGGAGCATTTTTTTGAAAAGAGAATACTGGAACACAGTGGAGGATGGGAATATGGTATACGATAATGTGCTTGCGGCGATGGGACATACGCCTCTGATCCGTCTGAACCGTATGACGGAGGAAGATTCGGCGGATATTTTGGTAAAATATGAGGCTGTTAATGTGGGCGGTTCCATTAAGACACGGACAGCTTTTCATATGCTGCAGGATGCGAGAGAAAAGGGGCGGATTCACGAGGATACGATCATCGTGGAGCCTACCAGCGGAAATCAGGGAATAGGTCTGGCGCTGGTGGGCGCCGTATGCGGCTATCAGGTGAAGATCATTATGCCGGATTCGGTCAGCGAAGAGCGGAGAAAACTGGTAAAACATTATGGGGCGGAAGTGATACTGGTTCACGATGAGGGCAATATCGGAGCCTGCATCCAAACCTGTATTCAATTGGCTCTGGATATGGCAAAGGGTGATCCGCGGGTCTATGTGCCCCAGCAATTTGAAAATCCGGCCAATGTCCAGGCCCATTATAAGACGACGGGAAGAGAAATTCTCGAGGATGCGGGATGTAAGATTGACGGTTTCTGTTCCGGTATCGGTACCGGAGGAACGATAACCGGTATTGGAACGGCGCTGAAAAAAGAAAATCCCGATGTGATAATCTGGGCGGTGGAACCGGAAAACGCCGCGGTTCTATCCGGCGGCAGTGTGGGAAGCCATATACAAATGGGAATCGGCGATGGCGTGATTCCTGCTATTTTGGATCAGAAAATATACGAAGAAATTGTGATTGTCAGCGATGAGGAAGCCCTGGAAACTTCCCGCAAGCTTGCCAGCATGGAGGGGCTGATGTGTGGAATTTCCGGCGGAACCAATGTGGCGGCTGCCCTGAAGCTGGCTAAGAAGCTTGGAAAAGGAAAAACAGTGGTGACTGTCTTGCCGGACACGGCGGAACGCTATTTTTCCACTTCGCTTTTTGAAGCGTAGGGGAAAGAGTGGGGAAAGCGAGAGACCGCTTATAAATAGGTCCGCAAATCACGGCTTAAATCTTCCTCAATTTCCGAGAGGTGTTTGCAGATGCCGCGGGATACATGGTCGGCGGCTTTATACTGATTCATATATTTATGCAGTGTTTTTACGCCCATGTTGCAGCCGTCGGTAATCAGGTCGGCGACGGTGGCGTCGCTGTTATCCATGGTCAGTTTTACATTGGTTTTTAACCAGGACATGCTTTTGGCCATGGGTGTGGGCTCTTTTTCTTCACTTTTGTGACCGGCCAGCAGAGACTTGATTTCACCCTCCAGTTTCTGATGGTGGGATTTGCTGGATGTCAGGATTTCTTTCATTTCCTTGTCCTGTACCCGTTCCAGAATTTCGTCGATGGTTGCCACGGCCATTTTGGCTCCGGCATCGCATTCTTTTAATAAGGAAATAGTATCATTGTCTGTATTGCGTTCCATGGGAAAACCTCCTTTTTGTAAATCATGATGTGTTGATGGTAGTATGTTCCATGGAGCGGAAAATATACATAAATCAATGATGTTGGGCCCAAAAGATGCCATACGGATTGTTCCGTGCCAGTGAAAGCACATTGTGGTATATGACTTTTGTCCCTGGCATCATAATACATTGTAGTAGAAAGAAGGATGACTAGTATGATCGCAAATTATCATTCCCATTCCCGCTGGTGCAGGCATGGGGAGGGGGAACTGGAAGATTATGTGCAGGAGGCTTTGGCCCACGGTTTAAAGGAGATGGCCCTTACGGAACATGTACCCCACCGTTATCCGGCCTTTTCCTGGATCCCCTGGGATAGTCTGCCGGCATACCATGAAGAGATAGACCGGCTGGTGGAGAAATACCGGGATCAGATTCGGATTTTCAAAGGATTTGAATGTGAATATTATCCGGAGGAAATGGATGATTACCGGGAATTAAAAGAGAAATACGGTTATCAGCTGATGTTTATCGGGCATCATTATTGCGGAAAAAACAGAGAAATTGATGTGTTTCAGCCAAAAGGAGCCAGGGCGCTTCATATTTATGCAGACGAGGTCTGCGAGGGATTGGAAACCGGTTTTTTCGCTTTCCTGGCCCATCCGGATTGTGTGCTTCATAATTATGAAGGCTCATGGGATAGCGATTGTGAATCCAGTATGCGCCAGATTTTTGCCACCTGTGAGAAGCTGAATATTCCGGTGGAGATCAATTCCAACGGTTTACGCGGAGGCCGCCGTTATCCGTCCAAAGAGGCGTTTGCCATTTCCAAAGAATATCGGCTGCGTTATCTGATCAATTCCGACGCGCACAAACCAGAGCAGCTTTGTGATTTTTCCGTAGATCTGGCGGAGCAGTTTGCCAGGGAACTGGACATAAAGGTGGAGCCGCTTTTGCCAAAAGACTTGCTGGAAAAATAAAGACATAGTACAATAGTTGGTAGGAAAAGGATACGTGCATAGATTGTTGAATAAGGAGGACATGCAGATGGAATTTACAAAACTCATAGAGGAAAGAAGGACAATCCGTGCTTATCAGCCGGATAAGACGGTAGACCGGGCGCAGCTTGAAGAACTTCTGTACGCTGCCCAGCAGGCGCCGTCCTGGAAAAATACGGAGACTGCCCGGTATTACGTGGTCACTTCTCCCGAACAGTTGGAGGCTGTCAGACAGAATTGTCTCCCCAGTTTTAACCGGAAACGCTGCGCGGATGCGCCGGTGCTGCTGATAACAGCTTTTGAAAAGGAAGTTTCCGGCTTTGACAATGAGAAAAATCCCAGCAATGAATTGGGAGACGAATGGGGCGCTTATGATCTGGGCCTGCAGAATGCATACTTGATTTTGAAAGCCCGTGATATGGGTCTGGATACGCTGATTATGGGACTTCGTCATAGTGACAAATTGCGCGAGCTGCTGCAGATTCCGGAGTCTCAGCAGATTGCGGCGGTCATTGCCCTGGGGTACCGTGCGGAGGACCCTCAGAAGCCCAGGAGAAAAGAAATTGGCGAGATCGCCAAGTTTTATTAAATGCAGAATCGTGGAATCGATTTAAGAAGCGGTTCCGAAAAGAAAGCGCCCCAAACAGGGGCGCTTTTGTTGTTACCATCGTTCGCAGCGGTTTACTCTGCAATCCAGCAAGCCTGATAAGGCTTCAGAACGATATCCTCGCTGACGGTGACGCCGGATTCCTTAGCCAGCAAATCGGTTCCTTTCAGTCCCGGTACATGGAGCTGCACATTTTCTCCGGATACGTTGACCAGTACCGTTACCGGTTTCTCGCTGCCTCTTACCAGACCGAATACACGGGAGTCGAGTTTCAGAACCTTCTGATCGGCTTTCGGGGAGAAAGCAGGGATATCCCGGCGGATATTCAGCATACGGAGCATCTCACGGAATACATAGCTGCGGTTATTGTCACCGGCCAATTTCTCCTTCAAAACATCCACATCCAACTGCTCGCGGTTGATACGTCTTGCAATATTGGAGGTGGTCATGCCGTAGTAGTCATTGCGGGAGCCAAGGAGGTTATGTACATAAATTCCCGGCATACCCTGGATGGAAAGCATGATTGCTTCGGCTGCCAGGAAACGTCCGATACGAACTTCATCCGGCTCTTCCGGACCGGCAACGGCATCCTGGAAGCTAATGTTCATCTCGTAAGCACTCTGGCTGCCGTCCTGATTGGTCTTATAAGAAATACGGCCGCCGTTTTTCAGAGTGGAATCTACCAGAAAATCAATCTGTTCGGAGGTCAGTACGGTTCTTACGGAGTTCAGGCCGATACCGTCATGGCAAGCGATCAGGTTAAAGAAAGCGGCTTCCTCGCCCGGACGGGCCTGACCTACCAGCCAATCGGAGAGAATTGTGGTGTCCTCCTTCAGCATGGTGTACATAGCCAGCGGAGACAGCGCAAACTGGTAAACCAGATCGGCTTCATCACTGCCGTCGCCGAAGTAAGCAATATTCTCTTCGTAGGATACGTTTGTTTCGGTGATAATCTTGGTACCCGGTGCGTAAATGCGCAGGGTATCCTTGATCATCTTAATCAATTCATGATTACGCAGTTGGTTTACGCAGGTGGTACCCAGCTCCTTCCACATATAGCAGGCTGCATCCAGACGGATAAATCTGGCTCCGCTTCTTGCGTAAAATACCATCAGGTCTACGATCTCAGCCATAACGTCAGGGCTGTTGTAGTTCAAATCGATCTGGTCGTCACTAAAGGTTGTCCATACGTGTTTCGGACCCTCTGCGGTTTCCACCTCTGTCAGAAGCGGAGATACGCGCGGACGGGAAACCAGGCTGTAATCCAGCGTAGGATCACAGGTGATGAAATAATCTTTGTAGGGTTCCTCACAGCGCAGATATCCCTGGAACCAGGCGCTGCTTCTGGAAATGTGATTGATTACCGCATCAAACATCAGACCGTAATTTTTGGCAAGGGTTTTAATGTTATCCCAGTCGCCCAGCTCCGGATTGACTTCGCGGTAGTCCACGATTGAAAATCCGTCGTCGGAGGTGTAGGTAAACATCGGGAGTAAATGGACATTGTTGATAGCATCCCCAACACATTCTTTCATAAAATCAGCAAATACCTTTAATCCCTTTTCCCCTTCTTTTATGATCGTGTTTCCGTAAGTGATCAGCATAACATCCTTTTCATTCAGCGGGCCATGCAGCGGAGCCTGGGGAATGTCATACTTTTCCAGTTTGTGCATGATTTTCTCAAAGGTTTCCTGCTGTTTGGCCGGATCATCGAAAATCACTTGCAAATGCTTTTGAAGAATAGTTTTGATCTCCATAGTGGTACCTCTCCTTTTTCTTTTTTATGGAAGCAGTTCCTCGCGTACCAGGAAAGCTTTGACCTTAGCCTGTTCTGTCTCGTCCAGATCCGGCATCGGGAAGGTTGCCTTTGCATGTGCGATGTAACCGGCCTGACGGCAGGCTTCCTTCACATAGGGAACAAATGGCGAACCAATAAAGTATACATCCATGCAGCGGTTTACCTTTTGCTGGTAAGCGGCTACCTTTTCCATATCATTTTCTCTCATGGCCTTAACCCAGCCGGCGCATAGTTGGGGGGCAAAGTTGGACATACCTCCGATACAGCCGCTGCCGCCGGAAAGCACGTTGTGGGCGAAGTTATCGTCGAAGCCGGAATACACTTCGAAATCCGGGCGGATTGGTTTTACCGCTTTGATGATTTCTCTCGTGTGATCCACGCCGGTGATGGTATCTTTGACGCCGACGATATTTTCGTGGGCCTCCACCAGACGGCGGATAACGGCAGGACTGATGGAGTAGCCGGTGCGGTCCGGGAAATTGTAAATATAAACCGGTCCCTGAATCCGGGCTGTCAGTTGGTCATAATAGGTAAAGACCTCTTCGTCTCCAAAAGAAAAATAGAAGGGTGGTACAATCATGATCGCATCAGCGCCGGCAGAGAGGGCGTAATTGGAAAGCGGCGCCACCTCCTCGGCCACCATGCTGGTAGTTCCGATGACAACCTTAATGCGGCCAGCCACCTTCCTTACTATATAGTCAATCACAGATTTTCTCTGTTCCATGGTCTGGGCAAAGAATTCGCCGATACTTCCCCCATACAGGACGCCGTCGATACCGGCGTCAATCAAGTGCTCAATATGTGTTCCTATGCTGTCGAAGTCGATAGAACCGTCCGGCAAAAAAGGCGTAACTGCCGGAGTAAACCATTTTGCGTTCATATAAAATTCTCCTGTCTATGTGTGATGGATGAGTTTCCATTCTATTAATTATTAATCGAGACCTGCACCCTGCATAGCGCTGCGTGCATGTTCCGTGTAGCGTTTATAGAAGCCCTTTCTCTTTGGGCGCGGGATAATGCCCTTTTTGCTCCGCTCTTTTAAGGCAGCCGCGGCTTCTTCGGGTGTCACCGGCTTTCCTTCTATGCCGACCAAATCCAGGAGACGGTTTTCGATGTCGCAGCGGATCAGGTCGCCTTCCTCGATAAAGGCAATGGGGCCGCCGGCCGCCGCTTCCGGACTGATATGGCCAATAGCCGCTCCGCGGGTGGCGCCGGAGAAACGACCGTCAGTAATCAGCGCCACATGGCCGTTTAATTCCTCGTCACAGACGATGGCCTCGGTGGTCATCAGCATTTCCGGCATACCGCAGCCGCGGGGGCCTTCATAGCGGATGACGATCACATCGCCGGGGTGGATTTTCTTATCCACAACGGCCTGATAGGCTTCCTCCTCCTCGTTGAATACGCGGGCCGGACCAGTGAATACTCGCTGGGACAGAGGAACGGCGGAATATTTGACTACGCTGCCCTCAGGAGCGATGTTTCCCTTAAGGATAGCAACACTGCCCTTTTCGGTGGCTTTTTCCACCGGGAAGATGACCTCGTCCCGTTCCAGGCGGTAGTTGTGCAGATAGCCGAGATTTCGTCCAAAGAAATTGTCGCGCTGCAAATCCTCCAGATTTTCGCCCAGCGTTTTGCCCGTCACGGTCATCACATCCAAATCCAGCATATCCTTCAAAAGCAGCTGCACATAGGGAATGCCGCCGGCAAACCAGAAGCTTTCGGTCAGATGTTGTCCGCTGGGGGTGATATTTCCCAGATGGGGTACCTGGTGATTGATTTCGTCAAATAATTCGATCGGCAGCTCCACTCCCAGCTCTCTGGCAATGCTCGGCAAATGCAAAGTAGCGTTGGTGCTGCCGCCGATGGCGCTGTGGATAACGATGGCATTGCGAAAAGCCGCCGGGGTCATAATATCCGATACCGTAATATCTTTTTCTACCAGATTCATAATGGCGCGTCCGGCCTGGCGGGCATACCGCAGAATATCGGTCATGGTAGCCGGCGCCAATGCGGCTCCGGGAAGGGCCAGACCCAGGGATTCCGCCATACACTGCATGGTGCTGGCCGTTCCCAGGAAGGTACAGGCGCCCACCGACGGGCAGCCGGTGAGATAGTAATCACGGATTTCCTGGGGAGAGATAGCATCCTTGCGCTTCTGGCGCAATGAAATATCGCCGGCTACCAGGCTGGTGGTCTGGTTGGGACCGGGACGCATACTGCCGCCGGGAATAAAAATCGTCGGAATATCCATACGGGCCGCCGCTTTTAAATGGGCCGGGATGGATTTATCACAACTGCTGGATAAAATCATACCGTCCCAGGGCAGTACGCTCGCATGGACCTCCACCATATCGGCTATGGCCTCTCTGGACGCCAGGATGATGTTCATACCGTCATGTCCCTGGGCGCAGCCGTCACAGATATCCGTGGTGTGGTAATGAGCGGGATAGCCGCCCTTTTCAAAGACGCCGATACCGGCCTGCTCGGCCAGCTTGTTTAGGTGTACGCTGCCCGGATGGGAATCTCCGTAAACATCCTCGATCAGAATCTGCGGCTTTTCGATATCGGTATCGTCCCAGCCGCTTCCCATCTCAAGGGCGTTGAATTGTGCCCACCAGAGGCGTTCGCCAGCACTTTTTTGTTTCATATAAACCCTCCTTTTCTGTCTGCATGTCGGGATAGGAAAAAAGCTTCGGGTAAGAGGGCTTCCCTATCGGATTCTTAAATCGTATAGAGGGCAACCAGCAGCGGCATCGAGACGATGCAGCAAAGGGTTGTCGTTAGGTTGATGGCGCTTGCATAATCCGCATCCTGACCATAGACCTGAGTCATCTGCGTCAGCGAGGAAGCAGAGGGGGTACTGGTGGCCAGTAAGGAAATCAGGAGTATACTTTTTCCATCCGCCGAGAAAGCGGCCAGCGGCCCGTATTTCAAAAGCAGCAGGATAAGCAGCGGAAAGACTACGAGACGCATACCCACCACCATCCACAGGCGCCGGTAGGTAAAAACCTGCGTTAGCTTTTTGCTTCCGATTAACATACCGGTGATCAACATAGCCACCGGGCCGGCCATACTGCAGACATTGCTTAATGTGTCCTGTACGGGAGAAGGGAGCTGGATTCCGGTTATGAACAAAAAGAGTCCGATGTAGATGGCGACCATGTTGACGTTGGTCAAAATGGTTTTCAGCTCGATACCGTTATGGGAGGACAGCAGTGTTCTCGCATGACTGAACAAAAGAAATAACTGTACGGATAGGAAAGCGCTGGAATAGATGACCCATTCGTCTCCCAGTAAAGCCGAAACCAGGGGGATAACCAGATTTCCGGCATTGGAATAGATGATACTGGTTTGTTCCACCGGATCCAGATGAATCCCTTTTTTCAGGATGAATCCCAGCAGAATGAGGATGATGTGGATCACCACCGCCGCCGCAAGGGCCAGCAACATGCCTTTCTCAATCTCCGGCGTACACTCAATCTGAAAAGCCGAAATCAGCATACAGGGCATGATCAGATATAAGGACAACAGCGACAGTGTTTTGCTGTCCCCGGAACGGAGAATCTTCATGCGGACCAGCACAAAGCCGGCCAGCATAATGAGAAGCAGAGAAAGAATTTTTTTGGCTAATACGATTCCTAACATAACAATACCTTTTTCTTCCCGTAAAATCAATTCTATTTATCTGGCAAGGATAACAAATTGGTATCCTTCCATGGAAAGCTCATTTCCTGCCAGTACAAAATCCGGATAGTTGTTCATGAGAACTTTACGGTAACCCTCCGGAAGCTCCACCTTCTGGGGCTTGGCCTGGTAATTGGCGATCACCAGTACGGCGTTTTCTTCGCCCTGGCGGTAGTAGGACATCAGATTTTGCTGTTCTTCCTTATAAGGAATCAATTCCCCGTATACGATGGCCTCCTGGTAGACCGGATTTTTACGCAGGGCAATTAATTGCTTATACCAGCTCAGGATGGAATGGGGATCCTCTATCTGGCTGGCCGCATTAATAGACAGATAATTGGGATTGGTTTTCATCCAGGGGGTTCCGGTGGTGAAACCGGCATTTTCTGAAGTATCCCACTGGAAAGGAGTCCGGGCATTATCACGACAAAAATGCCGTACTTTGTCCAGCGCCTGTTCAGGTGTAAAGCCCTTTTCCAGGCAGATTTTGTAATTGCTCTGGGTATTGCAGTCATCGATTTCCTCAATGGAGTTCAGCTCTGTATTTTCCATACCGATTTCCTGTCCCTGATAGATAAAGGGGAGACCGCGCAGCATAAAGTTGACTGCGCCGATCATCTTTTTCGCCTCATCAGAAACAGGGCCTTCCGGCATAAAGTGGTTGACGCCGCGAGGCTGGTCATGGTTTTCAATAATATTGGAAATATATCCGATTTCATATACCTTCTTTTGCTGCTCGAATACGACCTGCTTGTATTCTTCCCCGAAGAGATGCTCCTGGCTCTTATACCAGCCGTCATTTCCGCCATGACCGTAGGTCATCTGAGTGAAATCAAACATGGAGGAAAAATGTCCGCCATTGCCAATAAATGCCTGCAGGGCGTCGGGACGCTTGGTCCACACCTCGCCGACCGTAAAGGCGTCGTATTTATCGAAGGTCTCCCGCTTTAATAACTGCAGGAAATCATCCACGCCGACGGCGTCTTTCAGCATGGTATGAAGGTTCACCAGACCGTCCGCCATATCTGCCGGGTAGCTGCGGTGAATATCTGTTTTCTTAATATTGATGATGGCGTCCAGCCGGAAACCGGCCACGCCCTTTTCAAACCACCAGTTGATCATATCGAAAAGCTCCTGGCGAACTTCCGGGTTTTCCCAGTTCAAATCCGGCTGGGCCTTGGTGTAAGAGTGTAAATAATATTTATCTTCATGACCCGGCAGTTTTTCCCATACGCTTCCGCCGAAGTGGGAACGCCAGTTGTTGGGCAGCTTGCCGTCGGTCACGGTTTCAATGTAGAAATACTTTCCGTATTTGCCGTCGGGCTCTTCGCAGGCGGCCTTGAACCATTTATGTTCATCGGAGCAATGATTGGCAACCAGATCCATAATGATATACATATTGCGTTTTTTCGTTTCCGCCAATAACTCATCCATATCCGCCAGTGTACCGAAACTGGGATCGATATCCTGATAATCCGATATATCATATCCCTGATCCACAAATGGTGTACAATAACATGGACTAAGCCAGATGATATCCACACCGAGATCTTTCAGATAATCCAGCTTATTGATAATACCCCGGAGATCGCCGATACCGTCTCCGTTGGTATCCAGAAAGCTTTTTGGATAAATCTGATAGGCCACTTTCTCGTGCCACCATTTCTTTTCTAACATATTCGTATCCTCCCGCATAGTTATCGATTTTCGTTAACGCGCCAGATCCAGAATCAGGAACTGATAACCTTTCAGATGAAGGGTCAGTCCATCCTGTGCCAGATCAGGATAATTATTTAACAGTACGGTGTGGTATGCGCCGGGCAGTTCCACATCCTGGGCTTCTTTTTGATAATTGGCAATAACAAGCAGTGTCTTTTCTTCGCCTTTTCGATAGTAGGCCATGAGATTTTCCTGTTCTTCTTTATAGGGAAGGAATTCACCGTAGACAACCGCCTGCTGATATGCCGGATTTTTTCTGAGCGCGGTCAGACGTTTGTACCAGCTTAACATAGAGTCCGGATCATCCATCTGGCTGGCCGCGTTAATCTCCGTATAATTCGGATTGATTTTCAGCCATGGCGTACCCGTGGTAAAGCCGGCATTCTCGCTGTCATCCCAGTGAAATGGAGTACGGGAATTATCACGGGAAAATTTGGACACAAAGCCAAGGGCTTCTTCGGGGGTGTATCCCAATTCCAGGCACACATGATACTCATCAATGGAATGGCAGTCGTCGATCTCATCGATGGAATCAAAGGGCACGTTGGTCATACCCAGTTCCTGGCCCTGATAGATAAAGGGCAGGCCCCGCAGCATGAAATTGACACCGCCCAGCATTTTCTTACTTTCCTGGCTGGTCTCTCCTTCCGGCAGATAATGATAAACGCCTCGCGGTCCATCATGATTTTCGATGATATTGGAGATGTAGCAGCTATCGCCCAGTTTTCGCTGGGTATCAAAGGCACATTTTTTATAGTCTTCACCGAAGATATGGGGCAGCCATTTGCTCCAGCCGGCATTGTGTCTTCCGAATTTTACCTCGCTGAAATCGAACATGGAAGAGAAGTGGCCATCGTTTCCGATGAATACTTCCATGGCGTCCGGACGGTCAGAAAATACTTCACCTACGGTAAATGCCTGATATTTATCAAAGGTATGGATTCGCAGATCATGCAGCCGCGCGTCCAATTCCGGCACGCCTTTTAAGGTATTGGGAACCGAAACCATACCATCCTCCCGGTCCGCAGGGAAGTCTTTGTAAATGTCTGGTTTGGCGATATTCACAATGGCGTCGATACGGAAGCCGGCAATGCCCTTTTCCAGCCACCAATTGATCATGGTATATACTTCCTCCACCAGTTCGGGATTTTCCCAGTTTAAATCCGGCTGCTTTTTGTGGAAAGCGTGGTAATAAAGCTTATCGTCATGCCCCGGCAGTTTGTCCCACACACTTCCGCCGAAGTAAGAGCGCCAGTTGTTGGGCAGGGAGCCGTCCTGCGGCGCGTCTACAATATAGAAATACTTTCCGTATTTTCCATCCGGGTCCTGGCAGGCCTTTTGAAACCATTCGTGCTCGTCGGAGCAGTGGTTTACTACCAGGTCCATGATGACATACATGTTCCGTTTTTTTGTCTCGGAAAGCAGTTCATCCATATCTTCCATCGTACCGAACCGGGGATCAATATTCTGGTAATCGGAAATGTCATACCCCTGGTCGGCCAGCGGAGAACAATAAATCGGACACAGCCAGATGATATCCACACCCAGTTCTTTTAAATAATCTAATTTGCGGATAATACCCTGCAGATCACCAACACCGTCGCCGTTGGTATCGAGAAAACTTTTCGGGTAAATCTGATAGGCAACCTTATCGTGCCACCATTTCTTTTCAAGCATAGTAGTATCCTCCAGTATAGTTATAAATGGATGCCAGGGTCAAAAGGCCTTTTGACCCTGGCATCATAATACATAATAGTTAACGTGCCATATCCAGAATCAGGAATTGGTATCCTTCCAGGTGAAGGGTCAGGCCGTCTTTGGATAAGGCGGGATAGTTATTTAGCAAGATGGTTTCGTAATCACCAGAAAGTGTTACATCCTGGGCTTCTTTCTGATAGTTGGCTACCACAAGCAAGGTTTTTTCTTCGCCTTTTCTATAATAAGCCATAAGATTTTCCTGCTCTTCTTTATATGGAAGAAACGCGCCATAGACTACGGCCTGCTGGTAAACTGGGTCTTTGCGCAGGGCGATCAACTGCTTATACCAGTTATACATAGAATCGGGGTCTGGTATCTGTCTGGCGGCATTGATTTCAGTATAATTTGGATTTACGCGAAGCCATGGTTTGCCGGTGGTAAAGCCCGCGTTTTCACTGTCATCCCAATGGAAGGGAGTACGGCAGTTATCTCTGGCGAAAGCCCGAACGACCTCCATTGCTTGTTCCTCTGTATAACCCAGTTTGATACACACGGCATAATCGTCCATGGTATGGCAGTCATCCATTTCTTCCACACAGGTGAAAGGCACATTGGTCATGCCCAGTTCCTGCCCCTGATAGATGAAAGGCAGACCGCGCAGCATGAAATTGACGCCGCCCAGCATCTTCTTCGCTTCCAGACTGGTTTCCCCTTCCGGTAAGTAATGGGTTGCGCCTCTGGCTGAATCGTGGTTTTCAATAATATTAGAGATAAAGGCTTTATCGCCCAATTCTTTCTGGGTCTGGAATGCGGTCTTTTTATAGTCCTCTCCGAATACGTGACGCTGCCACTGATTCCAGCCGGCATCACTTCTTCCGAATCTGGCTTCACTGAAATCAAACATAGTGGAGAAGTGACCGTCATTTCCAATAAATACTTCCAGCGCGTCCGGGCGGTTTGAAAATACTTCGCCTACGGTGAAGGCGCCGTATTTATCAAAGGTATGCACCCGCAGATCGTGAAGCCGTTCATCCAGCGTCGTAGCCGCGTCCATGGCTGTCTGCATAGAAACCATACCATCGGCACGGTCAGCCGGAAAGCAGCGGTAAATATCTGGTTTGGAAATATTGACGATGGCGTCAATACGGAAACCGGCAATCCCTTTCTCCAGCCACCAGTTGATCATCTGGTAGACTTCGTTTACAACCTCCGGATTTTCCCAATTCAAGTCCGGCTGTTTTTTATGATACGCGTGGAAATAAAGCTTGTCTTCATGCCCGGGCAGCTTTTCCCAGGCTGGACCGCCGAAATAAGACCGCCAGTTGTTAGGCAGGGATCCGTCTTTTGGTGCATCTACGATGTAGAAATACTTTCCATATTTTCCATCGGGATCCTGGCAGGCCTTTTGAAACCATTCGTGTTCGTCAGAACAGTGGTTTACCACCAGGTCCATAACAATATACATGTCCCGCTTTTTGGCCTCTGCCAGTAGTTCATCCATATCCTCCATAGTGCCGAAACTGGGATCAATGTTCTGATAGTCGGAAATATCGTACCCCTGGTCTGCCATAGGCGAACAATAGACCGGGCATAGCCAGAGAATATCGACGTTGAGATCTTTTAAATAGTCCAATTTTTGGATGACGCCGCGCAAATCGCCGATGCCGTCTCCATTGGTGTCCAGATAACTCTTTGGGTAAATCTGATAGGCAACTTTATTATGCCACCATTTTTTTTCTAACATAGGTTTCCTCCTTCTGGCGGTAACTGTTATAAGGGCACAGTTCCTTATTGCATTCTATTATACTTCCCCAAAAGAAAAAAAACTTCCAAAAAACTGATGTAAAAATACGCTATTTTGACATGTTGCGGGGAGCAATATTGACAAATGTTTTTGCTGATTATATAGTATACAATAGTTACTTATGCGATAAAAGAATCGGGAAGGTGTGATATGTTATGAAAAATGATTTTTCTCAGGGAAAAGTCTGGAGGAACATTGTGTCTCAGGCACTACCGCTTTTGCTGGCTCAATTTGTGCAGCTTCTTTATAATGTGGTGGACCGTATTTACATAGGACATCTTCCGGATATTGGCAGCATTGCGCTGACGGGCATTGGTCTGGCTTTTCCGATTACCAGCCTGGTGGCGGCCTTTACCAATCTTTTTTCCACAGGCGGTACGCCGCTTTTTTCCATGGCCCGCGGAGCAGGGGAGGAGGAACAGGCGGAAAAGATTATGGGGCAGGTGGTTTCCCTGCTGATTCTCAGTTCCTTTGTGCTGTTTGCCGTCTGCTTTATATGGAGAAGGCCAATTCTCTATCTGTTTGGAGCCAGCGACGCTTCTTATGTATATGCAGATACGTATCTTAAGATTTATCTGTTCGGTACGACGTTTTCCATGTTTGCCACCGGTATGAATGGTTTTATCAATGCTCAGGGTTTTCCGCGCGTTGGAATGCTGACCATCTGTCTGGGAGCGGCCATGAATCTGATTTTAGATCCCATTTTTATTTTTGTTTTTGATATGGGCGTAGCCGGAGCGGCACTTGCCACTGTGATCAGTCAGTTTGCTTCCGCCTTATGGGTGCTGATCTTTTTTATCCCATCGAAGGAATCTGCCAATAAGACATCCGGAAATAAGGGAAAACATCATCTGCACATGAAGAGCAGGACTCTTTATCAGATTCGAAAGAAGAACCTGAAGGTAGAAGGATCCTTATTAAAAGATATTACGGCCCTGGGTCTGGCTGGCTTTTGTATGCAGGCCACCAACTGTCTGGTACAGGTAATTTGCAATATGACGCTTCGTACCTATGGCGGCGACCTTTATGTGGGTATTATGACGGTTTTAAACTCCGTAAGAGATATTCTGAATCTTCCGGTACAGAGTATTGGAAATGGAGCGCAGCCAGTACTTGGCTATAACTATGGCGCAAAGAAATATGAAAGGGTGCGTGAGGGAATCCGGTTCACATCGGCCATCGGTATTTTCTATACGATTCTGGCCTGGCTGATTGCCTTTTTGTGCCCTCACCTTCTGATGTCTCTCTTTACGTCCAACCAGGAGATGATACAGACCGGTACCGCGGCCCTGAAGATCTATTTCTTTGGTTTCTGTTTTATGGCATTTCAGTTTTCGGGACAATCTACGTTCACTGCCCTCGGATGCGCGAAGCGGGCAATTTTCTTCTCTTTATTAAGGAAGGTGATTATTGTGGTGCCGCTGACACTCCTTTTGCCGATGGTAGGTTACGGGGCAAACGGCGTCTTTCTTGCGGAACCTATTTCCAATGTAATCGGCGGATCGGCCTGTTTTCTTACCATGTGGCTGACCCTGTACAGAAGGCTGCCGAAAGAAGATCAGGCATAAGATGATCGATAACTATAGGATCGGTCATGAGAAAGCCAATAATGAGAAGATTGCTGAACTTGTACACTTGCACGACAACTTTCTTTTAGCTATAGTAAGAGTATAACCTGTACTTTTATGATTGTGGGGACAGGGTGTAGAAGGGAGAAAACTATGAGTAATATAAAAGAAATGATTGATGGCGGAAAAACTGTATTAGGTATCGAGTTTGGCTCCACCAGAATTAAAGCCGTGCTGACCGATCCTGCTCACAAGCCAATCGCTTCCGGTGAGTATGAGTGGGAAAACCGTCTGGAAAATGGATTCTGGACCTATTCTTTGGAAGATATCTGGACTGGACTTCAGACCAGTTACAAGAATCTGGCAGCCGATGTGCAGAAAAAATATGATACCACGCTGACCTGGATCGGGGCCATGGGCTTTAGCGCCATGATGCATGGCTATATGGCATTTAATGACAAGGATGAATTGCTGGTGCCATTTCGTACCTGGAGAAATAGTACCACAGGACCTGCGGCAGATGCGCTGACGGAATTATTCCAGTATAATATTCCCCAGCGTTGGAGCATTGCCCATCTGTATCAGGCAATTTTGAATAATGAGGAACATGTGAAGGATGTAACTTTCTTTACGACGCTTGCCGGCTATATCCACTGGCAGCTTACCGGCAAAAAAGTCATCGGAATTGGTGATGCGGCCGGAATGTTTCCAATTAATACGGAACTGAAACAGTATGATCCGGAGAAGATCCGGAAGTTTAACGGGCTGGTTGCCGATAAAGCATACCCCTGGAAATTAGAGGAGATTCTTCCGGAAATTATGGTGGCAGGCCAGGTGGCAGGCTATTTGAGTGAAGAAGGCGCCAAACGGCTGGATGTGACGGGAACTTTGCAGGCTGGTGTTCCGATTTGTCCGCCGGAAGGTGATGCAGGTACCGGCATGGCAGCCACAAACAGCGTGGCAAAACGTACCGGTAATGTATCGGCAGGAACCTCTGTGTTTGCCATGGTGGTACTGGAAAAGGAACTGGAGAAAGTACATACGGAGATTGATATGGTGACCACGCCGGACGGCAGCCTGGTTGGTATGGTACATGCCAATAACTGTACTTCCGATCTGAATGCCTGGGTTGGTATTTTCCGTGAATTCGCAGAGTGCTTTGGCATCGATGTGGATATGAACCAGCTGTACGGAACGCTGTACCGGAAGGCTCTGGAAGGCGACCCGGATTGCGGCGGCCTGCTTTCCTACGGATATCTGTCCGGTGAAAATATTACCGGTGTCAATGAAGGACGTCCGCTGTTTGTCCGTACACCGAAGAGCGCCTTTAATCTGGCGAACTTTATGAGAACCCATCTGTACAGCTCTCTGGGCGCCCTGAAAGTCGGGATGGACATTTTGTTAAAAGAAGAACAGGTAACCATCGATACGATCTATGGACACGGCGGCCTGTTTAAAACGAAGGGCGTAGGCCAGAAGTTTTTGGCGGAAGCGATTCATACGCCGGTTTCCGTAATGGAGACGGCCGGAGAAGGCGGTCCGTGGGGTATGGCCCTTCTGGCGGCTTATATGCTGAATAAGAAAGATGGCCAGAGTCTGGAAGCCTATCTCAGTGATGAAGTTTTTGGGGAAGATAAGGGTACCCAGATGAAACCGGAGGCTGACGGTATCGAAGGATTCGAAGCATTTACCGAGCGTTATAAAGCTTGTATCGATATTGAAAAAACAGCAGTTGAAAAGTGGACCATATAGTTATATAATAGAATAGGAAACGATGAAAGGGCATTCGTATGAATGCCCTTTTGTCATTTCAGAATATTTTTATTGCTGCATTGCAAAGATTTCAAATGGCAGGGCAGATGAAAGGAGTATTTATGAATCCAATCACGTTTTCAGAGGCAACAAAGGCGATGTCGATTACGGAAGTATGTATTGACGATGCGATGCTATCACTGGCAGAATTTATCGCAGTGGCAAAGTACCATGCGAAGGTGGTTTTCTCATCAGAGTTTCGGCAGAGAGTGCAGAAAAGCCGCGATATGATCGATCGTTTTCTGGAAGAAAACAGAGCAATTTATGGTGTAACTACCGGATTTGGAGAAAATGTCCGTTATGTGATTGAACCGAAGGATGCCATTACCCTTCAGAAAAATATTGTCCGTTCTCATGCCTGCTCCGTGGGAAAACCACTCAGTGAGACCGAGGTGAGAGCATGTATGTTGATGATGATTGTAAATACGGGAAAAGGACATTCCGGTATCCGCCTGGAGACCCTGGAATGTATCCGCCGTTTTCTCAATGCTGACCTGTATCCCTACGCCCCATCGGAAGGTTCCGTGGGATATCTGGCGGTGGAAGGACATATTGCCCTGACCTTTATGGGCGAAGGCTCCCTTCTGGTAAATGGAAAGAAAACGGAAACGCTGCCCCAGCTGGAGCGCTGTGGTATCTCTCCCGTCGAATATGGCTGCAAAGAAGGTCTGAGCCTTCTCAATGGCTCTGGTGTGGTGACTGCATTGGCGCTGCTTTCCTTATATGAAATGGTGATTACCATGGGAAATCTGGAGATCGCGGGCGCGCTTACCTATGAAGCGCTCCGTGGAACGACAAAGCAGCTGGACCCACGGATTATGGAGGCTAAGAAACATAGAGAACAGCAGTCGGTGGCTCAAAATATGCTTGCCATGCTTGCGGGAAGTGAAATCGGAGAGAAATACCGGGACGCCAAAGTACAGGACGCCTATGTACTCCGCTCCATGCCCCATATTCTCGGCGCGGCGAAGAAGCTGATTGGCGAATCTTATGAAGTGATTATGAATGAAATGCACAGTGTCAGTGACAACCCGGAACTGTTTGATACGGAAGATGGCGGCGTTGCCCTGATGTGCGGCAATTTTGACGGTTCTTTTGTGGGCAGCCACGCGGATATGCTGGCAATGGCCTGTTCGATTGCCGGTAATCTTGCGGAACGTTGTGTGGACCGTATGGTAAACCGGCACTTAAATGACGGCCTTCCTGCCTTCCTTGCCGTACATCCGGGACTGAATAATGGATTTATGATTCCGCAGTATACCGCGGCCGGATTAATGAATGAAATTAAAATTTTGTCCCAGCCCTCCACCATTGACAGTATCTCGACCTGCGCAAACCAGGAAGATCCGGTTTCTTTCGCTTATTTTGCGGCAAAGAAGGCCCTGGATACGGCCAATAAACTGCAATATCTGACGGCTATTCAATATATGACCGCGGCCCAGGCTATCGATCTTTTGCGTCCTCTGAAGCCGTCACCTGTGATGGAAAACGTTATGCATGCTATCCGCGAAGAGGTGGATTTCGCGGAATATGACCGTTTCTTTGCTGCAGATATTGAAAAATTAAAGGAAATGACAGAATCGGCCGTGTTTATCCGAATCGTGGAAAAAGAAATAGATCATTTCCGGTATTAGACAGAAAAATAGACGAAAATTAGACGAACCACTGTTATACTCTACCATAGAAAAATAAAAGCGAAAAATGTATATCAGATAGTTCATGAAGAAAAGCATTCATATCAATGGCGATATGCAATGCTTTTTCTATTTTATTTACTTTTTGCTGCCTTTTTCGCAAAAGCAAATCTTCATAATTAATTAGAGGAGGAAAGAATATGAGCAACAGAGTTGAAATCCGCAAGTCGGTATTTATCACCATGGTAATCATTTTCATTGGTATTATCGTACTTGGCCTTGTAAACCCACAGCTGTACAACGATGGTGAGCAGGCAATTGTAAATTTCGCCTGTTCCAATTTTGGATGGGCTTATGACCTAATTACCCTGTCTTTGGTATTCTTCTGCGTCTGGGTTATGTTCAGCAGGAAGGTGGGAAATATCAAAATCGGCGGAAAAGATGCAAAACCGGTTATGAGTAAATGGGCCTGGTTTGTAATTTCCCTGTGCGGTGGTATTGCGACCGGTATTGTATTTTGGGGCATTGCGGAGCCCGTAACCCATTTGATCGATGGTATTTCGGTATTCCCCTATGAATCCGGTTCCCAGAACGCCGCTCTTATGGCACTGAGTACTACATATCTACACTGGGGCTTTTCGGAATATGCATATTACTGCGTGGCCGGAATTGCCATCGGTGTAGCCGTTTATAACCTGAAACTGCCGTATCGTGTATGTTCTTGTCTGTATCCACTGTTTGGAGACCGGATTATGGGCAAACTGGGTACCGTCATCGACATTCTCTGTGTATTTGGTCTGGCAGGCGGCGTATCCGGTTCTCTGTGTGAAGGTACCCTGCAGATTGGCGCGGGGCTTGGTATTGTGGCAGGAATCACACCGACAAGGTTTGTATGGATTGTAATTTTGGTGGCGGTGGTTATTACCTTTATTCTTTCCAGCTATTCCGGTATTGCCAAAGGTGTACGTTTCTTCTCCGACGCAAATGCAAAACTTTATATGGCGCTGCTGGCCTTTGTCCTGTTTTTTGGACCGACCAAGTTTATCTTAAGTCTGGGAACAGAAGCTTTGGGCTTCCACCTGGATAATTTCTTTACCCAGTCCACCTTCCTCAGCGCAGTTGACGGCGATCAGTGGCCGGTATGGTGGACCATCAATTACTGGAGCTGGATGATTGCTTACGCGCCTTTGATGGGTATTTTCCTTGCTAAGATTGCCCGTGGAAGAAGCCTGAGAGATTTCACCATCTATAACTTCCTGCTTCCGGGCGGATTTGGTATTCTCTGGTTTGCGATCTTCGGTTCCGCAGCGATCAATTATCAGTTAAACGGCGCGGGGATTTATGAAACCATGTACGATCTGGGTACAGAGGCGGCGGTATTCTCCTTCTTTGATAATCTGCCCTTGCCGAAAATATTGAGTGTCATATTCATGTTTACCATTTTTATTTCCATCGTAACATTGGCGGACTCCATGACGACGACCATTTCTTCTCTGTCTATTAGATCAAAGACAGCGGCGACAGCCGAACCGCCTGCAAAGGTAAAATTCTTCTGGGGCATCGTAATGTCTATGGTAGCGTTTGTAAACATCGCCACTGCTGACACCGTAGGCGAGGTATCCGCCATCGATGCAACCAAATCCTTGGCTATCGTGTGTGCGTTCCCGCTTTTGATCGTCATGATTTTGATGTTGATCAGCGCAGTGAAGATGCTGCTTCAATATGATCAGTACGATACGGTAGATCATCCGGAAAACTCCATTGTCAATCCGGCTTTGGTAGTCGATGTTAAAGATGAAGATATTATGTAGCTTTATGTAAGCAGTACAAAGAGAATTTGAAAAAAGGAGATCGTTATGGGTACAAATGAGATGGTGATGTTAGGCGGTAAGATAGATTTGGAAACATTTGTATCTATTGCGCGTTTTGGAACAAAGGTTGGGTTTTCCCAGGCGTACAGAGACCGGGTTCGCAAGGACCGGGAACTGGTGGAACGGTGGATTGCCGAAGGCAAGGTTATGTATGGCGTTACCACCGGTTTCGGGGCGCTTTGTACGGAGGTTATTGATAAAGACCAGGCAGCCCAGCTTCAGGAGAATATTGTATTGACCCACTCTACCTCCGTGGGACAGCCGCTGTCCGAAGAACAGGTCAGAGGAACCATGCTGATGGTTCTGCAAAACCTGGGACAGGGCGTCAGCGGCGTCCGCATGGCGGTCTTAGAAAAATATGCGGAGTTTCTGAATAAAGGTTTGACTCCCTGGGCTCCCCAGGAGGGGTCCGTAGGTTACCTTTGCCCGGAGGCTCATATGGCGCTGGTGTTAATCGGTAAAGGGAAGGCTTACTATCAGAAGGAACTGCTGCCGGCGAAGGAGGCCCTTTCCCGGGCCGAAATCGAGCCGATGACACTTAGTTCCAAAGAAGGACTGGCGCTGGTATCGGGAACCACTGCCGTGACGGCCATAGGCGCGCTGGCATTGTATGATTTTCTCAATGCCGCCAGGGCGGCCGATGTGATTGCTTCCATGACGCTGGAAGTATCCGGCGGCCTGTTAAATGCCTTCGACGAGCGGGTTATGAGTGTCCGGCCCCATACCCAGCAGGGCAAAGTGGCGTCCAATGTACGCCGCCTTTTAAAAGATTCCGCGGTTGTAGAACATTTTAAGGATAGTCATGTGCAGGATGCATTGTCCATCCGCTGTGTACCCCAGCTTCATGGCGCTGCCCGCCAGATGCTGGTAAATGCCCGCAATGTGCTGGAAGTGGAGATGAACTCCTGCTGCGACAATCCGATTATCTGGAATGGAGCGGACAGCCAGGATGCCATTTCCGCCTGCAATGCCGATGCGTCATATGTGGGGATGAGTATGGACAGCGCCTGTATCGGCGCCATTGGCCTGGCCAAGATGTCAGAGCGGAGAAATAACCGGCTGATCGATGAAAACCTGTCGGGTTATCCCTGGTTTTTGATTAAAAATCCGGGATTAAATTCAGGGTTGATGATTCCGCAGTATACACAGGCCGCGCTGCTGAATGATATGAGAATTTTGGCTATGCCGGCTACGGTTGATAATACGCCAACCTGCGGCAGCCAGGAGGATTATGTAAGTATGGGCTATAATGCTTCCAAAAAATCCGTAAAAATCGCGGAGAATCTGGAATATATTTTAGCCATTGAACTGTTGTCCGTATTTGAAGCCCAGCAGTTTCTGGATGGAGATTTGGCCCGCTCGAAAAGCAGCCGGCTGGTTTTGGAGGAAATCGGCAGCCATATTCCGGTGATGACGGAAGATATGTATCTGCATCCATATATTGAATATTTGAAAGATCTGATTCACAGCGGAAAGCTTGTGGCGCTTGCCGAGCAGGCTGTGGGCCAATTAGATTAATAAAAGAAATGATGTAGGAGGTTCAATAATCATGAGTGAAATGGATTTTAATTCTTTGGTTCTCCAGATGGATGAATTGCCGGAGTATCCTGCCTTTGTGGAGGGTATCCGCCGTGCGCCGAAACGGGAGTCTCATATGACCCAGGCGGATAAGGAGCTGGCTGTTAAAAATGCTCTTCGTTATATTCCTAAGAAGTTCCATAAAGAAATGGCAGTAGAATTTGCCAAAGAACTGGAAGAACGGGGCCGTATCTATGGTTATCGTTTCCGCCCCCAGGGGGCCATCGTGGGAAGACCCATCGATACCTATAAGGGAAACTGTATCGAGGGAAAAGCGTTCCAGGTTATGATTGACAATAACTTGAGCTTTGAAGTGGCCCTGTATCCTTATGAGTTGGTAACCTACGGAGAGACCGGACAGGTTTGCCAAAACTGGATGCAGTACCAGCTGATTAAGAAATATCTGGAAGTGCTGAGAAATGACCAGACCCTGGTTATGATGTCGGGACATCCGCTGGGCCTGTTCCGTTCCCATGAGAAATCACCCCGCTGTATTATCAGCAACGGTTTGATGGTGGGTATGTTTGATAACCAGAACGATTTTAACCGCGCGGCTGCCCTTGGCGTAGCCAATTACGGACAGATGACGGCCGGCGGCTGGATGTATATCGGCCCCCAGGGTATCGTGCATGGTACTTTTAATACACTTTTGAATGCAGGCCGTTTGATTTTGGGTATTCCAAAAGACGAAGATCTGGCAGGCCGCCTGTATGTAACCTCCGGTTTGGGCGGTATGAGCGGCGCCCAGGGAAAAGCGGCTGAAATTGCCGGTGCGGTTGCCATCGTGGCTGAAGTAGATATTTCCCGTATCATGACCCGTTATAACCAGGGTTGGGTAAGTAAATATACGGATAATCTGGAAGAAGCGCTTACATGGGCGAAGGAAAAGCAGGAGGCCAAAGAACCCTGCGCCATCGCTTATCATGGAAATGTGGTGGATTTGCTGGAATTTTTGCTTGAGAAAAATGTTCATGTGGATTTGCTTTCTGACCAGACTTCCTGTCACGTACCGTATGACGGCGGTTATTGTCCCCAGGGCCTGACCTTTGAGGAGAGAACGGCCATGCTGGCAGATGATCCTGAAAAGTTTGCCGGACTGGTAGACCAGACCTTGCGCCATCATTATGAACTGATTTGCAAAATGCATGAACAGGGAACCTACTTCTTTGATTATGGAAACAGCTTTTTGAAGGCCGTATTTGACGCGGGTGTGACCAGTGTCTGCAAGAATGGTTTTGATGAGAAGGATGGATTCGTGTTCCCGTCCTATGTGGAAGATATACTCGGACCGCAGTTGTTTGACTTTGGATATGGTCCCTTCCGCTGGTGCTGTCTGTCTGGCAAGGAGTCCGATCTGGATGCCACCGACAGAGCCGCGATGGAATGTATTGATCCTACCCGCCGTTATCAGGACCGCGATAATTATGTGTGGGTGCGGGATGCAAAGAAAAACAAACTCGTTGTGGGTACACAGTGCCGTATCCTCTATCAGGATGCGCTGGGCCGCATGAAGATTGCGCTGAAATTTAATGAGATGGTACGAAACGGAGAGATTGGTCCGGTTATGCTGGGACGTGACCACCATGACACCGGCGGAACCGATTCACCCTTCCGTGAGACTTCCAATATTAAAGATGGTTCCAATATTATGGCGGATATGGCTACCCAGTGTTATGCCGGAAACTGTGCCCGCGGTATGAGTTTGGTGGCACTGCATAACGGCGGCGGCGTTGGTATCGGAAAATCCATCAACGGCGGCTTTGGTATGGTCCTGGACGGAAGCAAACGGGTAGACGAAATTTTAGCCCAGGCTATGCCCTGGGACACCATGGTTGGCGTCTCCAGAAGATCCTGGGCCAGAAATGAAAATGCCGTGGCAACGGTTAAGGAATACAACGAGATTTATAAGGGCAGCGATCATATCACCGTTCCGGAACTTGCGGATGATGAAGTGGTCAAAGCCGCATTCAGCGCTTTATCCGAATCATAAAAAAGGATTGTTGTTTGGCAGTTTACGCAAAAGAGCGATGGCTCTTTCGTTATATACCTTCGGCGGTTCGGTTAAAATTCCCGTGAAATAGGAAGGAAACCGTTTCGCCAGGTATGCCTTTGCCAGACAGAGGATTCCCGTTTCCCGCGGAGACCGCAGGCGGTGAGCGCATTCGTCCGCTTCCTTTAATGCCAGACGGGCTTCGCTGATCTGTTCGTTTTCCGCCAGCAATATGGCTTTGGCAGCCCGCGCGGTGGAACGCCCCATGAGGGTATGGGTATCGTCGTAAATACTGTTGGCGACGCTGAATACATTCATCGCCTTTTCCTCTTTTTTCAGAGCGAAAAGGGTCAGCGCCATATTTACATAGAACGTAGCATTGACAGCGCATTGTCCCTGCATACAAGTACTAATAGCCTGCCGGTAATAATCCAATGCCTCTTCGTATGATTTTTGCCGGTAGGCTACTTCTCCGAGATAATGGTAGCAGGCGGCAATATTCAGAGAAAAACTCTGGGCGCGGAGGCTGGAACTTTGGAAAATGGTAATGGCTGTCTGTAAAAGCTGGCGTGCCGTCTCGTAATCTCCGGTCATGGAATGCATAAGACCGCTGAGCCGGTGTTCGATGGCCAGGTCTGTGGACAGCCGGTATTCTCTGGCGATGGACATGCATCGGGTGATTTGCTGTTTCATCAAATCGGTATTCCAGGTCTGGATACCATAGAACGTCATTTGGCGCAGGCATTGAATCTGGAAGGAAGGGTTATCCGCCACATATTCAATTGCGGAAATCAGCTTATCGATAAGCGGCAGTCCGTCCTCATAATTTCCCTGAGCGATATCGTATTTGGCGGTCAGGTGAAGCAGGCGGGCTTCGTACTGTTGGTAATCGATGGCATTGGGAGCCGTGCGGTACAGCGCATAGAGTTCATCCGCCAATTCCTTCAGAAGGCCGGAGAGACCTTCCGGGGCTTCCCAGGTGGCGCTGTCCGGCGGCGGCAAAATCGGATACAGTTCATAATGGAGATTGGAATATTTCTCTAATTCCAGAATCCGGTACTGTAAGACCTTCGGTTCATTCTGACACATCCGGTAATGATAGATCAGGTTTTGATACCAGAGCCAGCCCTGGGACTGGTTGCTGATGTCCTCATAATAGGAGGCCACCCGGTTGTGTAAGATGCGGATTTTCGATGGAGAAAGCTGGCCGTACACAAAATCGCGCATGGTATTATGCCGGAAAGAAATATAGATAACGCCTTCCTGCACACTTTCCCGGATGAGGTGGGATTTCTTCAGATCATCCAGTATGGATAAAAGTTCCAGGTTGTCCTTGTTCAGAATATATTCCAGTACATCCAGCGCAGCCGCGTCCTGAAAGAGGGAGATCATGTCCAGAATCTGCCTGGATTCCCGGTTCAGCTGAGACAGCTGTTCGGAGAGCATATCCTGCAGGCGGAGACTGGGAAGCGTTCCCTCCTGCAGATCATCCCTGGACAGGCCATTGATCAGAAGCTCCAGAAAATAAGCATTTCCGGCGGTTTCCTGATAAATGGTATCTATGGCTAAGGCGGGGATGCCTGTGAGATTTAGCTGCTTTTGCACAAAAATCTCGGTCTCCTTTCGGGTAAACGGCTGTACCGGCAGGTACGTCAGCATATGCTCCTTTTCCAGAGGACTGACAAATCTCAGATAGGGCTTATGGGGATCGCGCGTCATGGTTCCGATGACCATGATATTCGGATTTTGCTCCCGGATCAAAAGAGAGAGTAATTCCAGGCTCAGATCATCCATATGCTGCAGATTATCGAAAGCCAGGATCAGGGGGATTTCCTCCCCCACAAGTTGAAATAGCTTCAAAAAGGTGTTTCGGATGGCTCTCAGATTATAGGAAATATTGACATCCTCCGGCATACTCAGCAGAAGATCATGATTTTGAAACAACGGAAAAATATGATTGATAATGGCAATATACTTTTCCGGTACCCGCAGTTTCT
This sequence comes from uncultured Hoministercoradaptatus sp., assembly GCA_964427045.1. Classification (GTDB taxonomy): domain Bacteria; phylum Bacillota; class Clostridia; order Lachnospirales; family Lachnospiraceae; genus Oliverpabstia. The sequence goes on from CAYRTA010000004.1 coordinate 33,734, forward strand.
TTTTGGACAGGTAGCGGTCAAGCTGTAAAATCATAGTATTCCAGGGCTGCAGAGAGAAGGATTCCTCTTCCTTAAAGCAGATGGCCCTTAGAATCAGCGTGGAATCATAATCCAGACTATCCAGAAAACGCTGCAGCAAATAGGTCTTTCCCACACCGTTTTCTCCGGTCAGAATGATGACCGTTGGCGTTCCGCCGAGAAATTGGTGGTAACTGTTTTGGAGAATCTGCACTTCCTTTTCCCGGCCATTCACCAGATAATCGTGATCCGCAGTGGTTTCCTGGGCGGCAGATTCGGTCCAGCTATTTAACAAATCTTTGTGAAGCCGGACAATATCCTTATTGGGGGATACATGCAGTTCCATATTAAGAAGTTTGTATAAGGTCTGATAGACTTTGATACCTTTGTGATACAAATTGGCTTTCTGATAAGCCAACATCATCTGATAGTAGACGCGTTCGTCCAGCGGATCAATTTCTATGTAGCGGTTAAATTTTTCCTCTATGACGGGCAGCTTCTGAATGGGAAGCGTACAGATATCGTTATACAGAAGTCTGAGATAACTATCCCGCAGAGAAGTGCGTTCCAGAGATATCCAGGATTCAAATTCATCGGCGTTTTTTACATAGAATCCTTCCAGAAATTCCCCCTGGTAGGCGCCGGCATCCCCGTTTTTGATAAACTGGTCATAGTCGCTTGTGATGGAAAGGTCCGGATTCAGATTTAAGGTGTGTTTACGGGGCGAGACAATCAGATCAAGGCCGCAGGATTTTTTTATAATATAGAGAGCGTGGCGCAGATTTTTGCGGGCAGTTACTTCATCGTCGTCGAACCAGAGAAAAGAGGCAGCCTCTTCTCTGGAGACGGATTTACGGACTGCCAGGTAATAAACCAGTGCTTCTGCTTTTTTGAAAGGAAAGGTAACGATCTGATTATTGATCAGCACTTGCGGGCTTTGCAGCAAACGAAAGGTAACGGAACACATGGGAATATCCTTTCTTAATACTGAAATAGTTGAAAAAAACTGTAATTATCATTTCAAGTATATATGAAATTCGACGCTAATACAAGAAAACAAAAGAAAATAGACGTTATTTAGACACGGGTTTTTTATAATGAGACAAAATGGTGTGAAAAATATAACAATCAGGAGTTTATGATCAGGAGACTGTTATGAAGAAAAAAATAATCATTCATGCTTCGGAACTGGTGACCTGTGCAGGTAAAGCCCCGAAGTATGGAAGTGAGATGAGAGAGATCGGTTTGATTCGTGACGGCGCGGTTCGGATTCATGATGATAAAATCGTGGAAGTTGGAAGCACCGGGGAATTGCTTTCCCAAATTTCTCCCCATGAGTATGAGATCATCGACGCTTCCCATAAGACCGTCATGCCGGGCTTTGTGGATTCCCACACCCATTTCATCTTTGGCGGCTATCGGGCGGATGAATTTTCCTGGCGGTTAAACGGTGACAGCTATATGTCCATCATGGAGCGGGGCGGCGGTATTAACGCCACCGTATCAAAAACCAGGGAAGCCACGTTGGACGAACTGGTGGAGGAAGGGCGCAAACGGCTGGCACAGATGCTGCAGTTTGGCGTGACTACGGTGGAAGGAAAGAGCGGTTATGGCCTCGATAAAGAGACAGAACTGCGCCAGCTTTATGCGATGCGGGAGTTAAACCGGCAGCAGCCGGTGGATATCGTTTCCACCTTTTTAGGCCCCCATAGTGTGCTGCCGGAATACAAGGGACGTGAGCGGGAGTTTTTGGACCTTATGCTGGAGGAAGTGATGCCCCAAGTGAAAGCGGAAGGTTTGGCGGAATTTGCTGATATCTTTTGTGAAAAGGGCGTATTTTCCATTGAAGATTCCCGCTATTACTTAAATAAAGCAAAGGAAATGGGCTTTGCCTTAAAGATCCATGCGGACGAGATGGCTCCTTTAGGGGGCGCCAAACTGGCCGCGGAATGCGGCTGTGTATCCGCGGATCATCTTTTGAAGGCCACGGAGGAAGGAATCCGTGCCATGAGAGACGCCGGTGTCATCAGTACCCTCCTTCCGGCTACGGCTTTCTGTCTGAAAGAAGAATATGCCGACGGGCGGCGCATGATTGATGAAGGGTGCGCGGTGGCGATGGCTACGGACTGGAATCCGGGAAGCTGCTTTACCAACTCCATACCGCTTTTGTGCGCCCTTGGCTGTATCTATATGCACCTTTCTGTGGAGGAAGTCATTACGGCTTTGACCATCAATGGCGCGGCGGCCGTCAACAGGGCGGATAAAATTGGCAGCCTGGAGGCTGGCAAGCAGGCGGATATTATTTTCCTGAAATACCCGTCCATCCATTTTATTCCTTACCATACGGCAGTGAATTTGGTAGAAATGGTTATGAAAAACGGTGAGGTCGTTTTGGATAACCGTTATAAATAAAGAAGTAAAGGAGAACTTTTATGAACAAAATTATTGAATGTGTACCCAATTTCAGTGAGGGCCGCGACCTGAAAAAAGTTGAACAGATTGTAGATTGTTTCCGGGGCAAAGAAGGCGTGAAGCTTCTGGATTACACGTCGGATAAAGATCATAACAGAAGTGTGGTAACTGTCATCGGTGAGCCGGAGCCGCTGCGTGACGCGATGGTGGAAGCCATTGGAAAAGCTGTAGAATTGATTGATATGACCAGGCATCAGGGACAGCATCCCCGTATGGGCTGCGTGGACGTCGTTCCTTTTATCCCGATTAAGAACACAACAGTAGAAGAGGCGGACGCGGTTGCAAAAGAGACGGCCAAACTGGCGGCAGAGAAGTTCGGACAGCCGTTTTTCCTCTACGAGCAGTCTGCTACCGCTCCACACAGGGAAAATCTGGCTGACGTAAGACGGGGTCAGTTTGAGGGTATGGCCGAGAAAATGAAAGATCAGGATAAATGGAAACCGGACTTTGGCCCGAATACCATCCATCCCACCGGCGGCGTAACGGCCATTGGAGCCAGAATGCCGCTGATTGCTTATAATATTAATCTGGATACTTCCAATTTGGAGATTGCGAAGAAGATCGCCAACAAGATCCGTCACGTCAAAGGCGGCTTCCGTTACTGTAAGGCCATGGGCGTTATGCTGGAGGACAGAAACATTGCCCAGGTATCCATGAACCTGACAGACTATACCAAGACCGCCGTATACACGGTATTTGAGACGGTTCGGATGGAGGCCAGACGCTATGGCGTCAATGTGCTGGGCAGCGAAGTAGTCGGCCTGATTCCCATGCAGGCAATCGTAGATTGCGCGGAGTATTATCTGGGATTTGAAAACTTTGATCCGGCACAGGTGCTGGAAAGCCGGCTTATGGATTAAGAAAATGGTTTGGGCGGATAAAGGTCTCTGATTTTGGGGGCCTTTACCTGTCTTGCTTTTGAAAGAAGAGGATGACACAATGAAAAACATGACAATTACAGCTTTTGCCGCCCAGACCGCTTCCAACGATCCGGTTCCCGGCGGAGGTAGCATTTCCGCTCTGGCAGGCGCTCTTTCGGCGGCGCTGACAGAAATGGTGGCCGGTCTGACACTGGGCAGAAAGAAATATGCCGGGGTGCAGGAGGAGATGGAGCAGGCGATTCCCGTCATGGCTGCCGCCAGGGAAGTCTTATTAGATGATATTCAAAAGGACAGCGAATCCTTTGATCAGTACATGCAGGCTTTAATGCTGCCAAAAGGAACCGATCAGGAGAAGGAGGTTCGAAGCGCCGCCATGCAGGAAGGCTTAAAGGCAGCCGTTTTGGTGCCCCTGTCGGTGGCCGGGGAAGCGGTGAAGATTTTACCCTATGCCGGACTTATGGTCAAAAAAGGCAACCAGACTGCCATAACCGACGGGCTGGTAGCTGCTATGATGGCCAGAACGGCCGCGTTGGGAGCCTTGTACAATGTAAAGATCAATTTACAATCCATTAAGGATGAAGTTTTTGTAAAGAATATATCAGAACAGGTGGTCCGTCTGGAAACGGCGGCCCAGTCACTGGAAGACGAAATCCGTCAGGCCTCCGGCTTATAAAAGTACAAACATGGCTTGACAAAGGCTTTTTCGATGTTATAATAATACCAAGTTTTGAAAATGCGTTGAAGAGAACAGTAAGCGATAGGAAAGCCTCAGAGAGGGATGATAAGGTGTGAGCATCCCGCCGGACTATCTGTCTGAAAACCATCTCGGAGCGGCCCCAATACGGCCCGGTGATTCCGTTATCATCCAATGAAGTGGATACGGACAGGTTTGTCCCGTATCAATAAGGGTGGAACCGCGAGTACCTTCGTCCCTTTCAGCTGAGAGGCTGGAAGGGATTTTTTTATATCATAGGAAAGTCCTCCGGATTTCCTATGATATAAAAGCACTTCGTGCAGCGATGCGCACGGGTGCGAGATATGTTTTATTGCGTTGCAATACGCACCCGGCGCGGAAAAAAGTGTGCTTCACGATAAATACATGAAATCGCGAGGGTGTGCGAAGCACATTTATTTCAAAGGAAAGTATTCATTTTGTTCCAGCAATAATAGTTTTGGCTTTCCCTTGAATCAAAAGGATTTTCATATTTTATAGAAAAAGGAGAACAGGATTATGATTATTACATTGAAAGATGGATCGCAAAAAGAATACGAACAGTCCATGCGTGTCATTGATATTGCCAAAGATATCAGTGAAGGCCTGGCACGGGTTGCCTGTGCAGGTGAAGTGGACGGAAAGGTAGTAGATCTTCGTACCGTTATTGACAATGATTGTGAATTAAATATTTTAACATTTGACAGCGAAGGAGGAAGAGGTGCGTTTCGCCATACCACTTCTCATATTATGGCTCAGGCTATCAAACGTCTTTATCCCGATGTCAAGCTGGCCATCGGTCCTTCCATAGCAGATGGTTTTTATTATGACGTGGACAGTGAGACTCCGATTATGGCGGAGGATCTGGCCAAAATTGAGGCGGAGATGAAAAAGGTAGTGAAGGAAGCCCTTCCGATTACCCGGTTTACCAAACCTCGTGAAGAAGCCATTGCTTATTTCAAAGAGAAAAACGAGCCCTATAAGGTAGAATTGATTGAAGACCTTCCGGAGGATTCGGAAATTAGCTTTTATCAGCAGGGAGAATTTGTTGATCTTTGTGCCGGTCCTCACCTGATGACTACCAAACCGGTAAAAGCTTTTAAGCTGACCAGCCTTGCCGGCGCTTACTGGAGAGGCAGCGAGAAGAATAAGATGCTGACCAGAATTTACGGTACTTCCTTTACAAAGAAGGCAGATCTGGAAGAATATATTACCCGTCTGGAAGAAGCGAAAAAACGTGACCACAGAAAATTAGGAAAAGAAATGGGTCTTTTTATTATGAAAGAAGAAGGTCCCGGATTCCCCTTCTTCCTTCCGAAGGGAATGGTGCTGAAAAATACCCTGCTGGACTACTGGAGGGAAATTCATAATAAGGCTGGTTATGTGGAAATTTCCACCCCGATCATGTTAAGCCGCCATCTCTGGGAGACCTCCGGTCACTGGGATCATTACAAAGAAAATATGTATACAACTGTGATCGATGACACAGATTTTGCCATTAAACCGATGAACTGCCCCGGCGGTATCCTGGTTTACCAGTCGGAGCCCCGTTCCTACCGCGATCTGCCGCTTCGTATGGGTGAACTGGGTCTGGTACACCGTCATGAAAAATCCGGCCAGCTGCATGGGCTGATGCGCGTTCGCTGCTTCACGCAGGATGACGCTCATATTTTCATGACGCCGGAGCAGATCAAGGATGAAATCAAGGGAGTCGTAGCGTTGATTAATGAGGTGTATTCGCTATTCAATTTCCAGTATCATGTGGAGCTGTCCACAAGACCGGAGGATTCCATGGGAAGCGATGAAGACTGGGAGATGGCGACTAACGGCCTGAAAGACGCGCTGGATGATTTGGGCCTGCCTTATGTGGTGAACGACGGAGACG
>CAYRTA010000005.1:0-39517 GCA_964427045.1 uncultured Hoministercoradaptatus sp.
GATGTGGTTGTGGTTTTGCCGTGGGTGCCGGATACGGCTATGGGGACCTGATAATTTTTCATGATCTGTCCGAGAAGATCGGCCCGGGACAACATGGGGATGCCCTTTGAAACGGCACAGGCAAACTCCGGGTTATCCGGGTGAATGGCCGCCGTATATACGACCAGATCAATTCCTTCTATGATATTTTCCGCCCGCTGGCCATAGAAAATGATGGCGCCCCGGGCTGCCAGTTGTCTGGTCAGATCGCTTTCTTTCGCGTCGGAACCGGAAATCTGAAATCCTTCTTCCAGGAGGATTTCGGCCAGGCCGCTCATGCTGATGCCGCCAATGCCGATAAAATGAACATGAATAGGTTTATGAAAATCAATGGTATACATAGAATTGCTCCTTTATTAAAAAATCACTTCATATTATAAAATGATTTACCGGAAATGGAAAGCCCTTTTCGAAAAATGTAGTTACATTATGTGCACTGGGAGAAAATAGCAATCATAAAAAATACAGCTATTTGCGGCCCGTAAGAAAAATGACAAAATTATAGAAGATACAAATAAATTGTATAAATGTCATAAAAAGTCGAAAAAAAATAAGCATAAAAATGTAAAAAATGTTCACTATCATTTGAAAATATGTTATAATTTTTTTGATACTCGTATATGAAAATTATGTAAACTTCACAGAACGTATGTACATGACAGCATGAATTAAGAACAAGAGGTGATTACATGATTAGGAAAGAGATGATTGCGATGTTGCTTGCAGGCGGACAAGGCAGCCGTCTGGGAGTACTCACCGAAAAAGTAGCCAAGCCGGCAGTGGCTTTTGGCGGAAGATATCGCATTATAGATTTTCCATTGAGCAACTGTATCAATTCCGGAATTGATACGGTGGGAGTTTTAACACAGTACCGCCCTCTTCGTCTGAATAACCATATTGGAATCGGTATTCCGTGGGATTTGGACCGCAATGTGGGCGGCGTCTCTGTTCTTCCCCCTTATGAGAAGCTTGCAAACAGTGACTGGTACACGGGAACGGCTAATGCCATATATCAGAATTTAGAGTATATGGAAACCTTTAACCCGGAATATGTGTTGATTCTCTCCGGCGACCATATTTACAAGATGGACTATGAGGTAATGTTAAATTGTCATAAGGCGAACAAAGCGGATGTTACCATTGCCTGTATGCCTGTACCGATGGAAGAAGCCAGCCGATTTGGTATTATGATTGCTGATGAAAACGGCAGAATTACAGAGTTTGAAGAGAAACCGGAACATCCGAGAAGTAATCTTGCTTCTATGGGTATTTACATATTTTCCTGGAAGACCCTGAAAGAGTCTCTGGTGGCTTTGAAGGATCAGCCGGGATGTGACTTTGGAAAACATATTCTTCCTTATTGCAGGGATAACGGAAAGCGGTTATTTGCTTATGAGTTCCGCGGCTACTGGAAGGATGTGGGTACTCTGGCTTCCTATTGGCAGGCCAATATGGAGTTGATCGACATTATTCCCGAATTTAATTTATATGAAGAATTCTGGAAGATCTATACGAAAGGTGATGTCATCAGACCCCAGTATATTGCCAGCGATGCGGTCATAGGGCGAAGTATCATTGCGGAAGGTTCGGAGATTTACGGAGAAGTACATAATTCCATCATCGGAGCAGATGTGGTGATAGAGAAGGGAGCGGTTGTCTGCGATTCTATTGTTATGAGACATACAAGGATCGGGGAAGGCTGTCATATTTATAAATCCATTATTGCAGAGCGCGTTCAGATTGGAGAGCGGGTGGAGATCGGTGTCGGAGACGAAGCGCCGAATGTTTTGAATCCTGCCATATACAACTTTGGGTTGGCTACCATTGCAGAAGGGACCGTGATTCCGCCGGATGTCAGAATCGGTAAGAATACGGCGGTGAGCGGAAATACAGTGCCGGAAGATTACCCGGACGGCGCCCTGGCAAGCGGCGGAGTCATCATGAAAAAGGACGGTGATCTGTTATGAAAGCGTTAGGAATTATTCTGGCAGGCGGGAACAGTCATCGGATGAAGGAACTTTCCAATAAGAGGGCCATAGCGGCTATGCCAGTGGCCGGTAGTTTTCGGGCCATTGACTTTGCGTTGAGCAGTATGTCCAATTCCCATATTTCCCGTGTTGCCGTATTGACACAGTATAATGCCAGATCCTTAAATGAGCATTTGAGTTCATCCAAATGGTGGGATTTCGGAAGAAAACAGGGGGGTCTGTATGTATTTACCCCCACTATTACGCCGGACAATGGATTCTGGTATCAGGGCACTTCGGATGCCATTTACCAAAACCTGGATTTTTTGAAGAAAAGCCATGAGCCATATGTGGTGCTGGCCTCCGGAGACGGCATTTATAAATTGGATTTTAACAAAGTATTGGAATATCATATTTCAAAACGCGCGGATATTACCATTGTATGCAAAGAAGTTAGCGGCGATGTGGATGTGACGCGGTTTGGAGTATTGCGTATGAATGATGATGACCGGGTGGTTGAATTTGAAGAAAAACCCATGGTTTCCGATTTACATACGATTTCCACAGGTATCTATGTGGTTCGCCGCCGTCAGTTGATCGAGATGATTGAACGGTGCGCGTTGGAGGACCGTCACGATTTTGTAAAAGACATTTTGATGCGTTACAAGAATCTGAAGCGGATCTATGGGTATAGGATCGAGGACTACTGGAGTAATATTTCTACGGTAGAGTCTTACTATAGTACGAATATGGATTTTTTGAAACCGGAGGTAAGGGATTACTTCTTCCATCAATATCCAGACATTCAGTCCAAGATCGATGATTTACCGCCAGCCAAGTATAATCCGGGAAGTCAGGTGAGAAACAGTCTGGTATCAAACGGATGTATTATCAATGGTGAGGTTGATAGTTCTATTCTGTTCAAGAAAGTGTACGTAGGCAATCATTGCGTGATTCGCAATTCCATTATTCTCAACGATGTGTATATAGGGGACAATACACGGATTGAGAATTGTATCGTGGAAAGCCGCGGCGTAATCCAGCCGAATTCCTGTTATACCAGTGAAAACGGAATCCGGCTTGTGATAGAAAAGAACGAAAGATACTGGATATAACTGGTTGGAAAACTTAGAGGGAAGCTATAATATGAAAGGAAGAAACTTATGAAAATCACAGATGTAAGAATTCGAAAAGTTGCAAAAGAAGGAAAAATGAAGGCTGTTGTTTCTATCACCATTGATGACGAATTTGTGGTGCATGATATCAAGGTGATTGAAGGAGAGAAGGGCATGTTTATTGCCATGCCGAGCCGAAAAGCTTCCGATGGCGAATACCGGGATATAGCACATCCGATTAATTCCGTTACGCGGGAGCGGATTCAGTCTATGATTCTGGAAAAATATGAAGCAGCTTTGGCGGAGGATACACAGGCAGAGGCTTCATTGGAGGCCTAGTTATAAAAAGTATCAAATGATGTGAGTATATAATAAGGAACATATAAGGCGGCGCCGATGGACATCAGGAACATGCAGGCGTATGCCGGATAACGAAAGAGGAGCGATGATAGAACGGTCATTGCTCCTCTTTTATGTTTTAATCATAGGAAATTTCATTCCTCATGCCGCAAAACGCTCTGCCAGGATCGCGATTCTTTTTTTAACAAAGCAGATATTCCTTTGCTTTTACAGAAAAATGTGATAGAGTACTGAAAGATAAAGACGAGAAGGGGGAGGGCTATGCGACCAGAATTACCGGAAGCCTTTGAAAAGCGAATGCGCAGGATGTTGGGAGAGGAAGAGTTTTCAGAGTATCTGGAAAGCTTCCATGGGGAGCGCCAGTATGGCCTTCGCATCAACCCGCTGAAGATTACGGGAGAAGAACTGATGTGCGGCACATCTTTCCATCTTAGTCCCATTCCATGGACAGACACGGGATATTTTTATGATGGAACAGATCAGCCGGGCCGTCATCCTTACTATGCGGCGGGAACCTACTATTTACAGGAACCCAGCGCCATGACGCCGGCATCCCGGCTCGAGATTCAGCCAGGAGACCGGGTACTGGATCTCTGCGCAGCGCCGGGCGGCAAAGCGACTGCCCTGGGAGCGGCGCTTGGCGGGGAAGGTGTGCTGGTGGCCAACGATATCAGTAATTCCCGCGCGAAAGCCCTGCTTAAGAATTTGGAACTGTTTGGCATTCCCAATTTGCTGGTGGTGAATGAAGTGCCGGGCAATCTGGCCAGACGGTTTGAAGGATATTTTAATAAAGTACTGATCGATGCGCCCTGTTCCGGAGAAGGGATGTTCCGCAAGGACCCGGCGGTGATTAAGACCTGGGAAGAAGACCGTCCGGAATATTTCGCCCGTTTGCAGAAGGATATTCTGAAAAATGGAATTCATATGCTGGCGGAAGGTGGTCTGCTTTTATACTCAACCTGTACATTCGCGCCCGTCGAAAACGAAGGCAGTATTTCGTGGGTATTGGAACAGTTTCCGGAGATGGAACTGCTTCCCATAAAACCATTTGAAGGGTTTGCGCCTGGCAGGCCGGAATGGGGGAATGGCGATCCCCGGCTGGCAGACTGCGTACATATCTGGCCTCATAAGATGCGGGGAGAGGGACATTTTTTGGCCTTACTTCGTAAGAAAGTCACCGGGCCGGCAGCAGAGCGTCTCCAGGGGGAGTGCGCGGAAGAGGAAAGTGTACGGCAGGATAAAAAGAATAAGAAACTGCATAAGAAGAGTGGAAAAAAGGCGCCGGGCGGCGCTTTTGGGCCGACCAGGGAAGAACGGCGGATACTGGAAGCATTCTTTTCGGATTGCGCACATGCTCCGGTATGGGACCGTGTGGAGGTTCGCGGGGATAAAGTATATCAGGTGCCGGAGCTTCCCCAGGGTTTGGAGGGCCTGCATTTTCTGCGCAATGGATTATACATGGGCGATCTGAAGAAGGGACGGTTTGAACCCTCCCAGCAGCTTGCGATGACGCTGGGGCCGGATACGTATGCCGGAGTTTTGTCATTGCGGCCAGAGGATGAACGTGTGGAAAAATATTTGCATGGAGAAACCATATCTGTAGAAAAAGGGGAGACAGAGCGGGAAAAAGGCTGGATTTTAGTGTGTGTGGATAACTTTTCTTTGGGTTGGGGAAAAAAAGTTTCTAACCAGATAAAAAACAAATACTGGTGTGGATGGAGAAAGAATTAAACCACATCTTGTGCCAAATGTGAAAAAAATTGTGTGGAAAAGTGGATAACTGTTACGGAATTGTTACAAAGTGTTAAAAAATTATTTTACAAGAAGGAAAATCCATGATATAATGTGATCATTCTGGAAGGTAAGAGGGTATTTTTATGAGGAAGAAATCATTTTTGGGTATTTTGATTTCCCTTTCTCTCTTGATTTGCAGTGTGTTGCCTTGTATGGGCGCTACAACACAGGAGAAGATATCCGATGCACGTGCGCAGCAGCAGGAGAATCAGTCCAGCTTGCAGAGCGTAAAGGATACGATTGCAGATTTGGAAGCGAAGAAAGGAGAATCCGAAAGTTATTTACAGGATCTGAATGCGCAGTTGGAAGAATTGAAGAACAATTTGATTCAACTGCAGCAGCAGTATGATGAGAAACAGGCAGAGCTATCTGTTTTGCAGGAGGAACTGGACGAGGCACGTCAGGACGAAGAAAAACAGTATGAGGCCATGAAACTTCGTATTCGATATATGTACGAGAATGCCGCTGCTGATTATATGAGCCTCTTGTTTGAATCAGAGAGCATTGCAGATTTTTTGAATCAGGCAGAGAATATTTCACAGATAACGAATTATGATCGTGAGATGTTGGAATCCTATAAGCAGACCAAAGAAACGATCGAGCAGAAAGAACAGGAAGTAGCCCAGGAGAAGGAAGCGATTGCCGCGTTGCAGCAGGAAAGTGCGCTGCAGCAGGAAGCAGTGGAAGACCTGGTTCAGGCTACCTATAATCAGATTCGGGAATATCAGGAAGATATCCAGGATCAGGAATCGGTGGAAAGCGATTTGCTGGCACAGATCAGCGCGCAGGAAGATACGATCAACGCTTTATTGAAACAGGCTATTGAGGAAGAGGCGGCGCAGAGAGCGGCTGAGGAAGCAGCGGCAAAAGCGGCGGCAGAGAAACAGGCGGCAGCAGAAGCGGCGGCGAAGGCAGCGGCAAGCCAGAGTACTAGTTCCTCTTCGAAAAAGTCAGCCAGTACCCAGAGTACGAGTACTTCTACATCGAAGCCAGCCAGTACCCAGAGTACGACGACTTCTTCATCGGCATCAACCCAGAGCAGTTCGTCATCCTCTTCGTCGGGCGGCAGCTCCGGTTCTTCTCAGGGTACATATTTAGGTAAGTTCAAACTGACAGCGTACTGTGCATGCTCTATTTGCTGCGGCAAATGGGCCGGGGGCGGAACTGCCAGCGGAACCACACCGGCGGCCGGCAGGACGGTTGCTATGGCAGGCGTACCGTTTGGTACGAAGCTGCTTATCAATGGACATGTTTATACAGTTGAAGACCGTGGAACCGCTTATGGGCATGTAGATATCTTTATGTCAAGCCATTCGGAGGCATTGAGTTTCGGATTGCAGTATGCAGACGTATATCAATTAAATTAAATTTAGCGTATTACGGGGACCGTTTATTCTGAAAGCAGAATAGACGGTCTTTTTTGTGTTATAGGATGAAATCCCATGATACAAAAAAGCCCCTTTTTATTTTTATTTGCACAAATTGGGTACAATACAAATATTCATTTGTTTTTCATTTATTGGTTTTTAGGAGGGATTATGATGAACGATAGAATATTAAGTGAGCAGATTATACGGGCGTTTCATGCTTATTTGATCCAGGAAGAAAAAAGTCCGGCCACCATGGAGAAATACCTGCGGGATACGCGGGCATTTTTGGTCTTTGCAGAAGGAAAGCCCGTAATCAAAGAACTGGTTATGGCCTGGAAGGAATCGCTGATGGAGGCAGGTTATGCAGTCCGTTCCATTAATTCCATGCTGGCAAGCCTAAACAGTTTGCTGGAATTTCAGGGCTGGCATGAGTGTAAGGTGAAAAATTTGAAACTTCAGAAACAGACGTATTGTTCGGAGGATAAAGAATTGACAAAGGATGAATATCTGCGTCTTTTGAAAGCGGCAAAGGATCAGCCGCAGTTAAAATTGGTGATGGAAGCCATATGCGGCACCGGTATCCGTGTGTCCGAACTTCGCTTTTTCACCGTGGAAGCCATACGGCGCGGAGAAATTGAGATTTCCAATAAGGGTAAGATACGTACCATATTAATTCCCGGAAAATTAAGAAAATTATTGCTGTCTTACGCAAAGAAGCTCGGCGTGGAACAAGGTGTCATTTTCATCACAAAGACAGGAAAGCCCTTGAACCGCAGTAATATCTGGGCTCAGATGAAACGGTTATGCAAGTCTGCCGGTGTCAAACCCAGTAAAGTGTTCCCTCATAATCTTCGCAAATTATTCGCCAGGATGTTTTACGCTGTCAAGAGAGACATTTCAAGACTGGCGGACGTGCTGGGACACAGCAATATCAATACTACCCGAATCTATATTATGACCAGCGGACTGGAACACCGCCGGACATTGGACCGCCTGGGTTTGGTCATATAGCAGCACCCTTTGCATAAAAAAACTACAGAATGTCGATTCTGTCGTAGAAATATGATTTCCCCCCGCGGTTTTGTGGTAATAAAAATCAGAAATACGTGCTATGTATATCGGGCAGCGCCTTTTTTGGGCGCAAAAATAACACACTCCTTTCCATTTTTTTGAAATGACCTCGGCGGAGTGCTTTTGTGATACCTCAAATTGCATTTTTTTCGGCCAATAGAAGATTACATATTATTTTTATTTTTCCATGATAAAATTCTTGTTTTTTGAAAGTATTTATGCTACTGTTTATATGTATATATAGGAAATTGCCCGGCAATGAATTTGGTTTCACTACAGAATCGACGTTATGTAATGGATTACTATCATGCCATGATATGTAGTTGGAATGCGATGCGGCGGAATTGTCTGTTATCGTGTTGCCGGAAAACATAAGGGGCAGACAGGCTTGTATCTTGTCTGCTTTTTTTCTTGTCATGCACATTGTTTACCTGTACTTACGGAGGGCAGAGCCGGGTGACCGTACGGTGTGATCGTGCGGCGGCAGAGCAGATACGTATTGCGGTGAAAAGGGGGATGTCGGATGCCGGAAGAGATGGAATTGACTGGCCGGCGGTTTGGCCGTTTAGAAGTATTGGAACAGACTGAACCGCATTTTTGGCGGTGCCGCTGTGATTGCGGAAATATGGTTAATCTGCGGGATACGCTCTTACTCCGTAACTTTATTTCGTCTTGCGGCTGTGCCCGGGGAGATGGAAGGAAGAAGGATATTACCGGCATGCGTTCCGGTATGGTGGCGGCATTGGAGCCGACGGAGGAAAAACGGAGAGGTCTCGTGCTTTGGCGCTGCCGCTGTGATTGCGGCAGAGAATTTCTGACGGAGGGCTATAAGATTTCCAATGGAGTGATTGAAAGCTGCGGCTGTATGCGGTTTCGCCATAAGATAAAAGATCTGACGGGCCGGCGTTTTGGCAGGCTGACGGCGCTTCGGCGGTTGGATAAGAAGATTGGAACCAGTTATGCGTGGCTGTGTCAATGTGACTGCGGCGAATTGACTGAGGTACCGGTGAATGCCCTGATACGGGGAGGAACGAAAAGCTGCGGCTGCGGAAAGATCGATGCATTGAAACGGAATGCAAAGGGGACATCCGGCCAGCGGTTTGGGCGGCTGGTAATGATAGAACCCACCGGGCATCGGATGGGCGGAAACATTCTGTGGCGGTGCCGGTGCGATTGCGGTAAGGAAACTTTGGTTTCCTATAATAGTCTGGTGGAAGGAAATACCAAAAGCTGCGGCTGCCTGTTAAAGGAAAGAAAAGCCCCACCTAACTATATGCACTATATTGACGGAACCTGCGTTGAAATGCTGGAACGGAAAGGGCTGCGCAGAGATAATACCAGCGGATATACAGGCGTTGTGGCTTACCGCGGCAAGTGGAAGGCGCAGATTACGTTTAAGGGGAAAACGTATGTCCTGGGAGTTTATACGAATATCGAAGAGGCGGCTGCCATGAGAAAACAGGCGGAAGAGCGGATTTTCGGCGAATTTCTGGAATGGTATTATGAAAACCACCCGGCGAAATCCTGATCTTTTTCTCCATTCTTGCATTTGTCCCGGAATATGTTATGATAAGAACATGTTCAAATAAGACAGTACAGTATACAAGACAGTACGGCATACAAGATAGTATGGCATACAAGATAGTATGGCATACAGGACAGTACAGTATAAGGGGCAGCAGGAAGGATAGATTCATGCAAAAGAGGAAAATTTGCTTTTTTGATATTGATGGTACCATATGGAATGTGAAAAATGAAATACCGGAAAGCACGATAGCGGCTATCAGGGCATTGCAGAAGAATGGGCATTTGGCTTTTCTGTGTACGGGCAGGACGAGAGCCTATATTCATAACCCGGATTTGCTGAATATTGGATTTGACGGCATTGTCTCCGGCTGCGGGACAATGATTGAGTACCAGGGCGAGACGATTTTTTATAAAAATCTGAAACCTGAATTGGTAGAGAGGACATTAAGGGTGATCCAACGGTACGGATTCAGCCCGGTGCTGGAGGGCCGGGAGTATCTTTATCTGGATCAGGAGGATTTTACCCGTTCTTTTTATGCCGAAAAACTGGCCGAAGAGCTGGGGGAGCGTATGCGTCCCCTGAAAGCGGATTGGGGAAGCTGGGATATATCGAAACTGACCTGTGCCTGTGACGGCGGTGATATAGCGGCCTGTGCGGAGGAACTGAAGGAGGATTTTGCCGCTTTTGTTCATCGGGATATCGCGTTTGAACTGGTTCCCATTGGCTATAATAAGGGTACCGGTCTTTGCAAAGTGTGTGAACTTCTGGAAATCGATGTGGCGGATAGCTATGCCTTCGGGGACAGTGCCAATGATCTGGATATGCTAAACAGCGCCGGGACGGGAATTGCCATGGGCAACGGAACGGATGAGGCCAGGGAGGCTGCGGATTATATCACCACGGATATGATGGATCATGGCATTTGGAATGCCTGTAAGCATTTTGGCCTGATTTAATCTGTCTTGTTTTAATTCTTGATTTAATCTGTTTTGATTTAATCTATTTTGATTTAATCTATTTTGATTTAATTTGTCTTGCTTTCGTCTGTCTTGCTTTTGTCTGGCCTGGTTCAGGCATTTGGACGTGATCTGATGATGAAATACACGGAGACTGGGAGACCATGGATAATCTGGAAGCGTATTATAATAAATTCTGCGAGGAGAAGCGGTTAAATTCCCGCCATGGGCAGGTGGAGTACTGCCTTTCCATGAAGTACATTCACGCCTATCTTCCAAACGACCGTCCGGTATCGGAGATTCGGATTCTGGATATTGGCGCGGGTACCGGGAAGTACGCGGTGGCGTTGGCCCATGAGGGTTATGATGTGACGGCAGTGGAACTTTTGAAATGTAATCTGGGCGTTTTGAAAAAGAAAAACAGTACGGTAAAAGCCATGTTGGGTGATGCCAGAAACCTTCGGAAATTACAGGATGATACGTATGATCTGACGCTTTTGTTTGGTCCGATGTATCATCTGTTTACCTATGAAGATAAGAAACAGGCATTGGCGGAAGCGGTTCGGGTGACGAAACCAGGAGGGATTCTTCTGGCGGCGTATTGTATGAATGAATACGGTGTGATCACCTACGCGTTTAAGGAGCGTCATGTGAAGGAATGTATTTGCGAAGGTCGTTTTACGGAGGATTTTCATACCATTTCTTATCCGGAAAATTTATATGATTATATGCGGATCGAGGATATGGACCGTTTGAATGCGGATCTGGGACTTGAGCGGGTGAAGATTTTTTCGCCGGACGGCCCGGCTAATTATATGCGTCCTTTCTTAAATCAGCTTTCCGAAGAGGAATTTGAGTATTTTATACAGTATCAGATGGCAACCTGTGAACGTGCGGACCTGCTGGGAGCAGGGGCGCATACAGTCGATATATTGAGGAAACCGGATGTTATATGAGATTTCGGATGGGACTGTATCTGTTGGAGGACAACAGATTCTGTCCCATATTCATTTTTGTATAAAGGGAAACGAAAAGATCGCGGTGGTGGGAAAAAACGGCGCCGGAAAGACTACCTTACTGCGGCTGATTGCCGGGGAACTGGAATTGGACCGGGATGATAAGCGGTCCGGTCCGGGTATTTTTACATCCCGGAGGCTTACCGTGGGCATGTTAAAACAAAGTGCCCCGGAGGACCAGAATAAGACCGTGGAGGAGTTGCTGGCGGAAGCGAATCCGGTCACGGAACTTGCGGATCGCGGTCACTATGACTATGAGTTGGAATATGACCGGATTTTTACGGGACTGGGCTTTGAGAAGGAAGATAAGAAGCGGAAGCTGTCTGCCTTTTCCGGGGGACAGCAGACCCGTATTATGCTGATTCGGCTCTTGCTTCAGAAACCGGATTTGCTTTTATTGGATGAGCCGACCAACCATTTGGATATTCCGGCAACGGAGTGGCTGGAGGACTATATGCAAAGTTACGGCGGGGCAGTGGTTTTCGTATCCCATGACCGTTTTTTCCTGGATCAGGTGACCGATGTGGTCTACGAACTTCGAAACGGGAAATTAAAGAGATATCCGGGAAATTACACCCAGTACCGGATACAGAAGCGGAAGGAACTGGAGGCCGGACAGAAGGCCTACGACAGACAGCAGGAGGAAGTGAAGCGGCTGGAGGATTTAATCCGGCGGTTTAAAAATAAACCGCGAAAGGCGGCGTTTGCCAGATCCAGAAAGAAGATTCTGGAACGGATGGAACAGATTGAGAAACCGGAAGAGGACGACGTGCATCTGTTTGTGGGAAAGATTGACCCGCTGGTGCCGGGCAGTAAATGGGTACTGGAAGCGGAGCATCTGAAAATCGGCTATGACAAAACGCTGCTGGAATTGTCTCTGCGGGTAAGAAAGGGACAGAAGATTGGGATTATCGGCGATAATGGCGTGGGAAAGAGCACTTTTCTGAAAACGGCGGCCGGGCTATTGGAAAAGAAAGACGGAACCTGCACCCTGGGAAACCGGACGGTTCTGGGATATTTCGACCAGCAGACGGCTATGATTACCTCGGAAAAAACGGTGTTGGAGCATTTTCATGATCGGTATCCGGGCATGACGGAAAAAGAGGTGCGCCAGATATTGGGACAGTATCTTTTTTCCGGGAAGATGGCGGCCCGGCGGGTGACGGATTTGTCCGGCGGAGAGAAATCCCGGCTGGTGCTGGCGGAACTGCTCTGCGGACGCCCGAATTTGCTGATTTTGGATGAGCCTACCAATCATATGGATTTGCAGGCGAAGGAGACTTTGGAGTCGGCATTTCAGGCTTATACGGGCACCATTTTATTTGTTTCCCATGACCGCTATTTTATCCGCCAGGTGGCCGACGCCATATTGGTTTTCGATCAGGACCAGGCTTTTTATTATCCTTTCGGATATGAGCATTATCTGGAACGCAGCCGTAAGGGGCGGGGCCAGAATCTATCGGCGCTGATTCAGGCGGAGGATCAGGCGCTGATCGCCGATATACGTGCGGTTCCCCAAAAGGAACGCCATCGGCTTCGGGAAATCGGTACGGAGGAAGCCAGACTGGACTGGCAGTTCCGTCTGGTGACGGAGCCTCTTCATGAGGCGCGGCAAAGGGTGGAAAAGCTTTGGGAATCTTATGAAGCGCTGGCGGCGGAGGTGGCCCGCATGGAGTGGGAGGCCTATGGAGCCCTGGAGCAGGACACGGGCCGCATGGAGTGGAAGGTCTATGAAACCCCGGAGCAGAAAGCGGCCCGCATGGAGTGGGAGGCCTATGGAGCCCTGGAGCAGGACACGGGCCGACGTTCCCTGGAGGATGTGAGACAGGAATATGGCAGGTGTAAGATGGAGCTGGAAACGGCCTGGGATTACTGGACGGCCTGCTGTCTGGACTGGCAGGAAGTCTGGGAATCCATTCAGCCGGATACGGGAGAGGAAGGCGAGGCAGCGGCATATCCGGAGTGACTTATGTGGAATTTGTAGAATTTGTGCCGGAGAAATGCCGGTGACTTATGTGGAATTTGGTCCGGAGAAATGTCGGTGACTTATGTGGAATTTGTGCCGGAGAAATGCCGGTGACTTACGTGGAGTTTGGTCCGGGGGAGTGCCGGAGTCAGGCGGGAATTGGAAAATATGGTTGTTTCCCATTCTTTGGCGTGCTATAATTCACTCGTTGAAGAAGCAGAAGGAGGATAAAAATATGTATATCACTTGTTTGGATCTGGAGGGCGTGTTGGTGCCGGAGATTTGGATTGCCTTTTCTGAGGCAAGCGGTATTCCGGAATTAAAAAGGACTACCCGCGATGAACCGGATTATAATAAATTGATGAACTGGCGGCTGGAAATTTTAAGAGAGCATGGTTTGGGACTGAAAGAGATTCAGGAGACCATTGCAAAAATTGATCCCATGCCGGGAGCAAAGGAATTTTTGGATGAGCTTCGTTCCATGACCCAGGTGATCATCATCAGCGATACGTTTACCCAGTTTGCGACGCCGCTTATGAAGAAACTGGGATGGCCTACGATTTTCTGCAATTCTCTGGAAGTGGCGCCGGATGGTTCTATTTCCGGATTTAAGATGCGGATTGAAAATTCCAAACTTTCTACGGTGAAAGCGCTGCAGTCCATCGGCTTTGAAACAATCGCCGCAGGAGACAGCTACAATGATCTCGGCATGATTCAGGCAAGCAAAGCAGGATTCCTCTTTAAGAGTACGGAGACGATCAAAGCCGATCATCCGGAACTCCCGGCCTATGAGACATATGAAGAACTGATGGCGGGAATTAAGGCGGCAATGGCTGAATAGTTATCTATTTTCAAAAACATTTGTCCGCCGGAGGTTGACAAATATCTTCCGGCTTATTATACTGACTTTATGTGTTTTTTGGAATTATAATGAGAGGAAGGGTATTTACTTATGAAAAACGCAGTAAAAAAATGGAGCAGTATCAGCCTGATTTTGCGTATTCTAATCGGTTTGATTATTGGTGCGATTCTTGGATTGGCCGTACCGCAGTTTACCGTTGTGTCGATTCTCGGCACCGTGTTTGTAGGAGCATTGAAAGCGATTGCTCCGATTTTGGTATTTATTCTGGTTATGAGCGCGTTGGCAAATGCCAGTGTAGGTATCGGAAGCCGTTTCCGCACCGTTATTTTTCTGTATATGCTCAGTACCTTGCTGGCCGCGGTTGTGGCCGTTGTCGGAAGCTTTATTTTCCCGGTAACGATGAAACTGGACGTGGCTGCAGCTTCCAATACGCCGCCAAGCGGCATTGGAGAGGTTTTGATGAACCTGATCACGAATATGGTTTCCAATCCGGTGTCCGCATTGATGGATGCGAACTATGTGGGTATTTTGTTCTGGGCAATCATTTTTGGTATCGCTCTTAAGAAACTGGCGAAGCAGGAAACCCGGGATATTATCGGTGATCTGGCAGAAGTGGTATCCCAGGCGGTTCGCTGGGTGATCCAGCTTGCTCCTTTCGGTATTCTGGGTCTGGTGTTTGATGTAGTATCCGAAAACGGTCTTGGCATTTTTACAGATTATGGAAAACTGTTACTCCTTTTAGTAGGCTGCATGTTTGCCGTGGCACTGATTGTAGATCCGCTGATCGCAGCGATTTTCCTGCATCGGAATCCTTATCCGCTGGTACTGCGCTGCCTGAAAGAGAGTGGTCTGACTGCATTCTTTACCCGTAGTTCCGCGGCGAATATTCCGGTCAATATGGCTCTTTGCGAACGTCTGGGTCTGGACCGTGATTTCTATTCCGTATCCATCCCGCTGGGCGCGACGATTAACATGGACGGTGCTGCCATTACCATTACGGTTATGACACTGGCCGTTGCCAACACCCTCGGTGTATCCGTGGATATTCCGACTGCCATCGTCCTGAGTGTAATTGCTACGCTGGGTGCTTGTGGTGCTTCCGGTGTTGCCGGCGGTTCTCTGCTTCTGATTCCAATGGCCTGCTCTTTGTTCGGTATCAGTAATGATATTGCCATGCAGGCGGTAGCCGTTGGTTTCATTATCGGTGTGGTACAGGATTCCGTAGAGACCGCGTTGAATTCCAGCGGAGACGTTATGTTCGCTGCAACCGCAGAATATCATGACCGTATGAAACGTGGAGAAAAGGTAGATCTCTAAGTTTTATTTGGGAATGACTGCGAAGCAATCCGGTATCAATGGGGCCAAATACCTTTTGTCCCAACATTATAGATTAATATAAGAAGAATACTCCCTGAAATGCGGGCTGGCGGTTTATAACCGCCAGCCCCTTTTATTTCCGGTGATTTTCTATTTGCCAAAGTTCTATTGGTTTTTCTTTAAGGCGGCGAAGGCCGTACCGAAGGTTACGGCATCGGCGTGCTGCCGGATGGTCAGGCAGCAGTTGTTTTCCTGCCGGATGGCAGTTTCCACGTGGTAAAGTATTTTATCGCGGAGGGTGGTAAATTTGGCGAAGGTGCTTCCCTCCATAAGTACTAATACTGGCTTTTTCGGATTGCGTCCGGATCCGGTCTGCCTGAGGCAGCCAAGGAGAGCGCTGCAGACCAGTCTTGCCGCCCGCTCCAGGAGTCCGTCGATCAGTGTAAACGCGGCGGCGGCATCCGCCTCTGTAAATTCTTTTAAAACAGAGAGCGGATTCGGGCCATCACCGCCTGCCAGATATTCCGATAAGTTTCTGGTGCTGATATCGTGAAGACTTTCGATGACCGCGGCGGCTTTCGGCGTAAATACCTGACAGCTGGCGGCCTTTTTTAAATAGGCTTCCAGCAGAGGACCGAGATATTGGCCGGAAACCATTTTTTCCATATGGTGATCTTCCGGAATCAGAGTGGCGGCCCAGAATGCTTCGTCCAGTTCTCCGCGGACCTGGCGGTCAAAGTAGCCGCTTTCCATGTTGACAATATCAGAACCTGCAATGCCTTCGTAGGAAGGTACTTTGGTGATGCGCGCTTTCTTTTCGTAATAGCAGATATTGATGCCGGTACCGAGGATGAAGCCGATATAATTGGAATAGTCCTGGTCATGGAATAGATTCTGTCCGCTGATCAGCGCGGCGGTGGTATCATTGAGGACCATGATCCGGGTAAAGCAGGGATATCCCTTCCGTTTTAAGGCCTTTGCCAATTCTGCGCCCAATTCTTTCCCTTCGCAGCCTTCGATGATTACTTCCTTGCCCAACTCCAGAATCCGGCCGTCTCCCGACGGAAGAATTTCCACCGCATAGGAGAAGCAGAAACCGATGCGGGTTGTTTTTGTCAGAAATTCCTGCAGATTGTCCGCCAGGAAATCAAAAAATGCATCGCTGGTGACCGGATGCTCCACACCCGGCATGAGAAACCGTTTAATTGAAATGATTTTTGGCATGGAATGTTCATCAAACTGAATCAGGCTGATTCTAAGGTTGGTTCCGCCGGCATCGATGGTAATGACATAGGCGCCGGGGTCCGCCTGAAATTCAGAGCCTGTGTAGGCAGGCAGCATCTTCAGGCTGGATGGTTTCCCCTCAAGTCCCCGCTGCATCTCTTCCTGAAAGAGACGGGCAGTGTCGTTGATATTGGTCAGTTCGGGGGCGATTTTCATCTGCTCCATAAAGTCATTGATATACATAAGATTCCCTCCTCTATGTTCTATTGTTCCTTTATTTTGGGTATATGAATACAAACATCACATCCCTCGCCGGGCGCGCTTTTGATCCTTAGCCCATAATCTCCTTTAAAGCGCAGTTGGATGCGTGTATTGACGTTTGTTATGCCGATGCGTGATCCATGACCGGAAAGAATGTCGTCTATCTTTTCCTGAGTCATGCCAATGCCGTCATCCGTCACATGAATCAGGATA
The DNA here is from genome assembly GCA_964427045.1 of uncultured Hoministercoradaptatus sp. GTDB lineage: Bacteria > Bacillota > Clostridia > Lachnospirales > Lachnospiraceae > Oliverpabstia. The sequence continues at coordinate 17,060 of CAYRTA010000005.1, forward strand.
TCGCTTTCGCCGGTTTCAATTCGGATCGCGATGGTACCGCTTTGCAGCTGGTGTTCCGTAAATTTTGATTTGATGCCGTGGAATACGGCATTTTCTACAATGGGCTGTAAAATCAGACCGAGTGTCAGATAATCCAGCACTTCCTCATCATAGGAAAAGACGAATTTGATTTTACCGAAGCTGCTGATGGACTGAATCCGGGTGAAGGCCTGAATGCGTTCCATTTCCTCGCGAAGAGTGATCAGTTCATTGGGATGGCGGAAGGCGGCGGCCAGAAGCAGTTCGAAGTCATTGAGCATGGACACAATATTGGAAGATCCGGAAAGAATCGCCATATGCTTCACGGAGTTAATCGTATTCAAAGTGAAATGGGGATTGATCTGTGCCTGCAGCGCGGCCATCTGCGCCTCATTTTTCTGCTCCGCGATTTCCTGAATTTGCTGGATGTATTTTTTGATGGCATCGGACATTTGGTTGAAAACCATTGCCAGATCTTCGAACTCATCGTTGCTGTGCAGATTGATTTTCAGATCGAAATTCCCGTTTTTTACGTTGGATATACCGTCGCTAAGCTGGGCAATGGGCTGAGTAATCTGTTTGGTCATCCGGTTTCCAAGGACGATGACAAGCCCCAGAGATAGGGCGACAGATGCAATAAACAGAAGGAGAATCGGATAGATACTTTTTAGCAGCTGGCTGCTGTCAAATTCTCCTATCAGATACCAGTTGCTGTAATCCGACGAGTAGCTGGTTATGGAATTCGTAAGTGTGGAAACGGTAATATGAGACGTTCCCTGGATCTTTTTCAATAGCTTCTCATCGTAGGTATCTCCCGGATCATAGTTTTTGGTAGAGCAAATAACTTTGCCATCCTGATCGATCAAAGTCAGAGATTGTCCGGTGGTATGATTTGCAAGGGCTGATTTCAAAATATCTTCTAAAGCCCGGGGCCGGACCATAATCTCCGCCTGACCAATAATCTTATGGTTTTTTAGGTTTCGTATGTTTCGATAGAGACAAATATAGTAAGTGCTGCCGCTGATCTGGGGCGGATATTCCATGCCGGATACCAAAACTTCACTGGTGCTGACCTTATCATCGTTTAGGGCCTGGTACCAGTCTGTTGTGGTGATGTCGTAATCCCGGTTGATACGGTTTTCCGTTGTAAAAAAGTAAGGAAGGCCGTATTGGTTGTAGATAAAGATTCCGGTGATTCCGTTAAAAGCAAATACGAAATCCTGGTAGAGCAGGGACATTCTGGCAGAGTCCGAAAAGTAGGTCATCTGATTTTCTACCTTGTCATCGTATGGGTTTTCAAGGATTTCCCTTGTAAAACTGTTGTAAGAAATCTGCACGCCTAATGAGTTGATATTATGCAGATATTCGTTGATCCGCAGCAGGGTCTGGTTTGTCAGTTCCTCTCCTGTTTTCAGGCCGCTGTTATAAGTGCTGGGAAAAGCAAAGCCGAATACTACGATAATGTTGCAGGCAATGGTAACCGCAAAACAGATATAAAGAAGGCGGTAGACTTTGGCTTTCAAGTTCTTTTTCATAATGTTTCCTCGTCCGGATTTTGATTTCTATAGGCAGACGGCGTAAGGCCGGTGGTCTTTTTGAAAATGTTAATAAAATACTTAGGATCGTTATAGCCGCACTTTATGGCGATGCCCGCGATACTGTCCCGGGTGGAGCGCAGGCAGATTTTAGAATAATTTATTCTCAGCGAGGTAAGATAAGCATTGAAATTCATCTTCGTCTCTTTGTGAAAAAGGCGGCTTAGATAGCTGGAATTTACGGCAATGGCGTTGGCGACGCTTTCCAGGCTGATATCGGGATCGCGGTAATGCTCATCCAGATAGGAGAGCGCGTTATTGGTAATGTCCGAATAATCCTTCCGGATGGCCAGCGTATGATGAGAAAGCTCCTTTAGGTTTTCCAGAAATTGTTCTACGGAATCCTGCAGTTCCGAAAAATTTTGCGCCACATCCGTGGGGCCGTAAAAGGTGTTGTCCAGATGGACAAAGCTTTCGTTTCGAAAAACCTGTGCGATTTCGTTGGAAATCAAAAATTCCAGGTTGCAGAGCAGATGCTTGGCGTCGGAGACCGGATAAAGAGCGGTCCGAAGAAGGTCCAGCAGGGTATGGAAAAAATCCCGGATGGCCTGCCAGTTTTGCTCTCTGATGAAAAAGGAGACGGAACCTACGTTGGTACGCACATAATCCTTTACCTTTTTGACTTCGTCAGCCTTGCCGATACCGAAAAACAGACTTGACTCATTCAAATAGAAAATGCGGTTGGACTGGCTGTCCGCGTTGCGGTAAGCATTTAGAATTTCGTTGACATCCGTATAGACGGGACTGGTTCCGATTACCGCAAACGTATTGATGTAGGATTGGATGTTGGCGGACAGCGAGTTGAAAAAGGCGGTCAGCTTTCGGTGAAATAGTTCGTTGTCGGATTCCTCGTTGCAGATGAGGAGAATATATTCCCTGGCCGAAACAGCGTAGGAGTAAATTTTAAATTCGGAAATCATGGAGATGATTTCCAAAACTGTATTCATAATCAGATTCCGGTTTACTGAGGTGGCAGATGTCTCATCCGTTTTTTTGTGCCATTCGCCCAGCCGGATGGAACTGATCACATAGGGAAGGCCAAAATCAAGCTGCCGGATGAGTTCTTCCGATACGGCGTGATCGGTGATTAATTGCTGCAGCGCCCAGTCCGGAGCTTCAGGCGTGCCGAGAGGGGCAGGGGAGGCCTGGGCAGAGGCGGGTGTTCCCTGGATGAGACTGCTATTTTGCAGATGACTGATCAGGGAAGAAAAACTTTCGTTGTTTAAGTTTCCCTTTAACAGATAATCCGCGGCGCCTGCCCGGAAGGCCGCCCGTGTAAGTGAAAAATCTTCGTAATTAGAAAGAACGACGCATACAATATGAGGGTATTTCTGACGAACCTGATGAATCAAAGTGATGCCGTCGGTGACAGGCATGCGGATATCGGTTATGATCAGGTCTATGTTTTCATATTCCAGTTTCAGAAGAGCAGCTTCGCCATTGTTTGCTTCCGATACAATTTGATATCCGTGTTCTTCCCAGGGAAACAGGGTCTTAATGGCTACACGGATAAAGGGTTCGTCATCGACTAACATGACACGTATCATATCATCTCTCCTTTCTCGGAAAATAAACAAGTCACATATAGAATGTCCTGAAATATATGTCGTATTCTACAATCCAGGATGGAAAAAGTCAATTTTTGTTGTGCATATTTTCCATTATTTTGAAAGTTGTCAAAAAATTCGAGGGAAAAGTAAAAATAATTTACCTGCCGAAAATGAGAAGAAAAAAATTGAAAATCAGCGGCAAAAATATTCGGTTGTTGGAATAGGTGATTTTCAATAGAATGTAACTACAACTTAGCCCATGAGAAATAAAAAAACAAAAGAGAGGAGGACAACAAATGGGAAAAAGAAAATGGAAAAAACGCCTGCTGGCAGGTGGTATGGCAATTACGATGATTGCAGCCCTTGCCGGATGCGGCGGAAAGGATGATGGCAGCGCCAGCAATAATGGTTCTCAGTCGGAAGCGGCTTCCGGCGAAAAAATCATCCTGAAATTCTGGGATATGGTCTGGGGCGATGCCGAGTATGCGACGGAAGCGGAAAAGCTGGCGAAATCCTACACAGATGTAAATCCCAATGTGGAAATTGAGTATCAGAGTGTACCGTGGCAGAACAGATACGAGACCTTTTCGGTGGCGGTAGCGTCAGGAGAGGGACCGGATGTAAGTACCGGCGGCGGTTATCAGCAGCATCAGTTCGCTGCCTCCGGCGATATTCTTCCCCTGAATGACATTGTGGACGAGTGGAGGGAAGAAGGAACGCTGGATGATTTCCCGGAGGGCATGATGGAATTTTTCCAGGATGCGGACGGAAATCAGCTGGGTATCCCGTTTAACATTGATGGCCGCAGCATTATCTATCGTACGGATATTTTTGAGGAAAATAATATTGAGGTTCCTACAACCTGGGATGAACTCTATGATGCGGTAGTAGCATTGAGTGACCCGGATAACGGACAGTACGGCCTTGTATTCGCGGCGTCAGATTCCAATGCAAACGTATCCTTCTGCGCATGGCTGCTGGCCAATGGCGGCGGCGTTTGGAAGGAGGACGGTGTGACACCGGACTGGACCAGCCCCCAGAATCTGGAAACCCTGGATTTTATTGCTAAGATGCGCGACGCCGGTTTATTCCCGGAAGGCATGGCAGCTTATGAAAATACCGATAGCCGGAAGCTTTTCCTGCAGGGTAAAGCAGCTATGATCGTTGATTCGGTTGCCCTTGGCAGCCAGATTGCAGAGGCAGGCGATGATCTTGCCCAGAACGTATCCCTTATGCCGTTCCCCCAGGGACCTTCTTCTACCGAACCAGTAATTGCAACTGCCATGAATGCTTATATGGTTTACAGCGATACCGAATATCCGGAAGAGGCGAAGGCATTTGTGAAATGGTGGTCTGAGAATAACCTGGAACTGTGGACGGGTAAGGCAAAATGTGGTTCCCCGCCGGCAAGACTTTCCTTCCTGAATGATCCGGAGTATCTTGCCATTGATAATCCGCTGATCCAGCCTATGGCTGAAGAGTGGGTACCGTATATGAGAAGTACCATGTATCCGGCCGAATCTGCAAACCTTGTACAGAATACGGTGGATGCGGAGAAATGGTGGAGAGATGTGATTCAGGCAGTTTTGATTGGCGAAAAGTCGAATCAGCAAATTCTGGAAGAGAAACAGAAAGCCGCTGAGTCAGCAATTGAAGATATAGGACTGTAATAATTTGAGAAAGGGCTGTTGTGTGATAACTGATTTCAGTTTGGCGCAGCGGCCTTTTCTGTACGAACGGAAAGGAGATGTACTGCTTGCATAGATTGAAAAAAATTTTAAAATCCAATTCTCTTTTTGCCTATATGCTGCTTTTGCCGGCTACGATTGCGCTGGTAATGATCCGCGTGGTGCCGCTGGTTCAGGGAATTGGAATCAGCTTTACGAACCGGAGGCTTCTGGAGGACAGGCCCACAAGCTTTGTGGGACTCCAGAATTTTATCCGGGTCTTTACGGAAGATGCAGAATTTTGGAAGGTCTTTTTATTTACCTTTACATATACCATCTGTGTGGTGGTTTTAAGTTACGCACTCGGACTGGCCATAGCCATTTTAATGAATATGGATATCCGGGGCCGGGGACTGTTCCGTACCTTACTGCTCATTCCCTGGGTAGTTCCGGCGGTTGTGGCCGGGGCGGCCTGGAAGTGGGCCCTAAACGACCAGGCGGGTATCATTAACCAGATGCTGCAGGCCCTGCATATCATATCGAAATCCATACCGTTTCTGGCCAGTCCGTTCTGGGCGAAGGTGGTCGTAATCTTTGCGGGGGCCTGGAAAAATTATCCTTACATGGCATTAAGCCTTTTGGCGGGCTTGCAGAACGTGCCGATGGATACCAGAGAGGCGGCGAAAATTGACGGAGCCAATATTTTTCAGTCCTTTTTCCGTGTGATTTTACCGCAGATTAAGCCGGTTACCATGGTGTGTACCACCCTGATGTTTATCTGGACTTTCAATAATTTTGATAACATCTTTCTGCTCACTTCGGGAGGCCCGGACGGAAGCACGCAGGTTATGTCTATTTTGTCATATTACAGTGCCTTCTCGAAGATGAATATGGGATACGCTTCCGCGATTTCCACGGTAATGCTGGTATTTATGATGGCCTGCTCCGTTATTTACATTAAGCTGGTTACCAGAAAAGATGATTAAGGAGGCTGAGACTGCAGATGAAAATAAAAAAGATTGTTTTTAAAATTTTACCATATTTCTTCCTGATTCTGGCAATTTGCGTGACGCTGCTGCCTGTGTTGAGTATGGTTATGACCTCTTTGAAATCACCGGCGACGATTATGAGTTCTGACTCCTTTTTCCCGGAGGAGTATTCCCTGCATTATTACTTAAACGTGCTGGAAAAATCAAATTTTTTAATTTACCTGAAAAATAGTTTGATTATTGCCGTCATTGTTTCTTTTATTTCAACGGTGATTTCTATTCTGGGCGGATATGCCTTGTCCAGATATAAGAAAACTGTGAAGGGCCTGAATCTTTATATTATCTTTTTGCTGGCCCTGCAGATGTTTCCGGTGGTACAGCTGATCATTCCGCTGTATTTGAACTTCCAGAGATTGGGGCTTAACAACACCCATCTGTCGGTTGTCATTGCCTACTGTACCTTTACCCTTCCGCTGAATCTCTGGATGATGCAAAGCTTCTTTGACGGCATCCCGACGGAACTGGAAGAGGCCGGAAGAATCGATGGCTGCAGCAGATTTGCCTGTCTGTACCGCATCGTGCTGCCGATATCGGGACCCGGTGTTTCCTCGGTGACGATATTTGCATTTAACTATTGCTGGAATGAATATTTGCTGGCAAGTATCTTCCTGAAGACCGATTCCCTTCGGACCATGAACCTGGGACTTCAGAATTTCATGCAGGAAGTGAAAACCGACTGGGGCTCTCTGATGGCTTCCTCCTCACTGGCATTGATACCGGTGGTGGTCTTCCTGATCTTTATGCAGAAATACATTATTTCAGGAATGACGGCAGGCGCGGTCAAAGGATAGATGACAGTCAAAGCGCGGACATAATGGAAAACAGATCAATCGTAACCTTTCGAGATAGAACTGAAATACGAATAGGAGAAGAAAAATCATGTTAAGAGTTGAGGGAAAATATATCGTCGATGAACAGGGGAAAGAAGTTATTTTGGTTGGCTACAACGTGGGCAACTGGATGATGCTGGAAAATTTTATGCTGGGATACGCGGGAACCGAGGAAGAATTTCGTAAGGCCATAAAAAAGTACGCCGGGGAAGAAAAGTATGAGTATTTCTTTGACCGCTATTATGAGTATTTCCTTGGGGAGAAGGACATCCGGTTTATGAAGGAGATGGGGCTTAATTGTATCCGTGTTCCTTTTAACTACCGTCATTTTGAATCCGATAACGAGCCGGGCGTTTATAACCCCAAAGGGCTGAAACTGATGGATCGTCTGACAGAGATTTGCAAAAAGTACGATATGTATATTATCTGGGATCTTCATGCAGCCCAGGGCTATCAGAGTACCAGCTGGCATTGTGATAATAACGGCCAGCCCACCAGAATCTACACCCATGCGGATGAAAGAAAACGGTTTTATCAATTGTGGAAATATCTGGCCAGACATTTTAAGGGCGAGCGGATTGTTGCCGGTTATGAACTGGTAAACGAGCCGGATGCGCTGCCGGAATATACGGATATGCTGAATGAGATTTACCGGGAGGCGGTGGAGGAAATCCGCAGGGAAGACCCGGATCACATCATTTTCCTCGGCGGGAATAAATTTAACAGACGGTTTGAGACCCTGGAAGCGCCGTTTGCGGAAAATCTGGCATACGACGTGCATTACTATCTGGGGGCTTGTACTTCCACGCCGATGCATTATCCGGGCGAGATGGGCAATATCACCTATGACAGAAGCTTCGTTGAGAATCAGATGGACGCCATGGATATCTTTATGAGAACCCATAATGTTCCCTGTTGGGTCGGTGAATTTGGCGTGCGGACCAACTATCCGGGATATACGGAGGACAGACTGCGCTGCTTTGCCGATCAGCTGGATGTGATCACAAAACGGCATCATCATTATTCCATCTGGAGCTATAAGGATATCGGTTATTTAAGTACCGTAACCGTAAAAAAGGATTCTCCATGGACAAAATTCGTGTCCGATATTGTCCGGATCAAGGAGCAGTATTTCCTGGATCAGAATTTCCGAATCAATGAGGACTGGGGTATGACCACCCTGTTAAAGCTGAAGGATCCGGATACCTTTAACGACAGATACGGCGAGACGAAGGAAGCGCTGGTTTCCAGCATGAAACATGCCCTTTCCACACAGCTGGCGCAGAAAATGGGACAGAAATTTGCCGAACTTACGAAAGAGGAATTGGATGAACTTGCTGCTTCCTTCGCCTTTGATAACTGTTTCATTGATGAGAGAAGAAAGAAAATAATTGAAACCTATGGAATTCCCAAATAGGAATTCCTGAATAGGGCTTGCGAATGATAAAGAACATGATGGATTGACACAGGTCAATAAAGATTCATAGAGCGGTAAAAGAACTAGGAGGATAAGAAATGAACCCAGCTACATTAACTGATATCATTACATATTCCAGAGAACATAAGGTTGGCATCGGTATGTTCAATATCGTCAATATGGAATTTGCCCAGGCCATCTATGACGCTTCTCAGGAGACGGGACTTCCGGTCATGATGGGTATGCCGGAGCGGTTTATTCTGAATTTTTATAATCCGGAGGCGATGGCGGCGGCATGCCGGGAGATGATTAAGAATTCTAAAACGCCGATTTCCATCCATCTGGATCATGGAAAAAGCTTTGACGGCGTGATGCTGGCATTAAAGGCCGGTTTCTCCTCCGTTATGTTTGACGGTTCTTCCCTGGATTATGAGGAGAATGTGAAGCAGACAGCAGAGATCGTAAAGATCGCCCACGCCATGGGCGTATCCGTGGAGGGGGAACTGGGCTATGTGGGAACCACCGCGGATGCCGTCAGCGCCGATGGTTTTACGAAGCCGGAGCAGGCGGAGGATTTTGTGAACCGGACAGGAGTAGATGCCCTGGCCGTGGCTATCGGAAACCAACACGGGCAGTATAAGGGTGTGCCGAAACTGGATTTTGACCGGCTTTGCGCCATCCGTAAGAAGGTAGACTGCGGACTTGTACTGCACGGCGGTTCCGGTATCGCGGATAAGGATTTTGTGGAGGCGATTCATTGCGGAATCAATAAAGTAAATATTTATACGGCCATGGATGTGGCGGTGAGAAAGATGACCGCCGGACATTTCGGCGAATACAAATCCTTCCTTGATTATACGAAGGAATTAACGGCAGTGGTAAAGGACGTGGTGAAGGATCATATGCTGCTGTTCGGTATGCAGAGACCGTATTAAGAGAGGACGGCAGATAGGATGAAGAGTGGGATAAAAAATATTGACGTTTTGTGCGCAGGCCTAGCCATGGTAAATTTTCCCGTGCATCCGGTCAATGAAACGATTTTCCGCCAGGATGTGACACAGGTAGATCCGATTACATTGCTGGCGGGCGGCGACGCCGCCAATCAGTCCATTGTGCTGGCCAATCTTGGCGCGAAGGCCGCGCTCTTATCCGTAACGGGAAGGGATGACTTTGGAAAGATTCTGCGGGAAATGCTGCAAAGAGAGGGCGTGGACGTTCGCTATCTGGCAGAGGATCCGGACGGAAGTACCGGTGTATGTGCCATGATGATCCGTGACGACGGGCAGAGAAACTTCTGTACCTGCCGGGGCAGTCTTTTGAAATTTGGACTGGATTTTATAGACCTGTCGCTTTTAAAAGAAGCACGGATTGCAAGTATCGGAGGGCTGATGTCCCTGCCGGGTTTTGACGGGGAAGGATCAGAGACCTTTTTCAGACTGGCAAAAGAGCAGGGCGTGATCACTGTGGCAGATACAAAGAAAGATCTTTGGGGTATCGGACTGGAGGGAATCAGAAAAACACTGGTCTATACGGATTATTTTTTCCCCAGCGAGGAGGAGGCCCGCCAGATCACGGGAGGCCGCACTGTGGAAGCTATGGCGCAGATCTTCCTGGATGCGGGAGCCGGTCATGTGGGTATTAAACTTGGCAAAGACGGCTGTTATTTCAGGGATCAGGAGCAGGAGTTTTATCTTCCGGCTTATCCCTGTAAAGCCGTTGATACCACCGGCGCAGGCGATAACTTTATGGCCGGGTTCATTACGGGACTTTTGCAGGGCTGGGAGGCAAAGGCATGCTGTCAGTTTGCCAGCGCGGCCGGCGCCGTCTGTGCCTCCGTCATGGGGCCGAATCAGGCCATAAGGAGCTTTGAACAGATTATAACCTATCAAAAGGATCATAAAGTGGAGGTGATCAAATGAAAATTGCGGTAATCAATGAGGGCAGTACAAAATTTCATAATCACGATGTAGTGACGACGCTTGAGGAAATGGGACATGAGGTTCTGAACCTGGGTATGAAGGACGTGGCAGGAGAACCCGATCTGACGTATATGGAAACTGCGTTTTTAAGTGCCCTGGTGCTGAATCTGGGCGTAGTTGATTTTGTTGTGGGAGGCTGCGGAACCGGACAGGGTTATATGAACGCCGTCCTGCAGTATCCGAATGTGGCCTGCGGACTTTTGATGGACCCGGTGGAGGCCTATCTGTTTTCTCTGGTAAACGCAGGTAATTGTATTTCTCTGCAGCTGAACAAGGGGTACGGAAGACTGGGAGGCGACCTGAACCTGAAATTTATGTTTGAAAAAGTATTCCATGACGCCTATGGACAGGGTTATCCGCCGGCCAGGGGAGAAATTCAGATTAATGCCAGGAAGAAGCTTCAAAAGCTGTCCCAGGTCAACCATTATACGATGGAAGAAATTCTGACCAGAATGGATCAGGATATTATCAGGAGCGCATGTGAGTTTCCGGGCGTGCGAAAAGTGCTGGAAGCGGCCCCGGCGTCCGATCTGAAGGAAAAACTCTTTGCGGCACTGGCATAAGAGGGAGGTAAGGTCATGCGGGAGGAATTTATAAAGCAACATCGAATCAAGCTGGGCCTGGCGCCTACGCGCAGAAATTTGTCCAGAAAGAATTTCTTTGACAAGGCGGATGCGAAAACGGAAAAGGATTTGATTGAAGAGATGCTCAGGGAAAAACAGATTGATTTTGTGAATCTGGATTTCCTGAATGAAGAGGGGATCATCTTTCAGGGTACGGACGCCGATGCGGCGGCGGATTATTTCATCCTGGAAAAAGTCGATGCGATTTTTGCGCCCCATTGCAATTTCGGTACCGAGGATGCCATCGCAAAGCTGGCAAAGAAGGTCAATAAGCCGCTTTTGATCTGGGGGCCCAGAGATGACGCGCCCACCAGGGAGGGGGATCGTCTGCGTGACAGCCAGTGCGGCCTGTTCGCCACCACGAAGGTTTTGAGACAGTTTGGCGTGCCCTTTTCTTATATTCCCAATTCCAGAATTCAGGATGAAGTCTTTCAGAAGGGATTTGAGAACTTTATTGCGGCCGCGGCCGTAGTAAAGGTGATGAGCCACCTGCGTATCGGGCAGATCGACGTCCGGCCGGGGGCATTCTGGACCGTAAAATGTAATGAAGAAGAACTGCTCCAGAAGTTTGGCGTGGAGATTATTCCCATCGCCGTGCCGGATTTGAAGAAAATGATGGATCAGGCAATGGAAGAAAAGGCGGATGAAGTAAAGGCCGTAAAGGACGATATCAAAAACCGGATCCAGGAAATTACCATTACCGAAAAGGAATTGGATTTGGCGGCGGCTATGAAGGTGGCGATTCTGGATTGGGCAAAGCGGGAAAAGCTTTCTGCGGCGGCCATGCTCTGCGGCGGCGCGGTGAGAGAATCCATTGGGATTTGCCCCTGCTTTACCATGTCAGAACTGACCAATGACGGATTTCCGGTTGCCTGTGAAACGGATATTCACGGGGCCATCTCTTCTCTGATGGCGCAGGCTGCTGTGGGCGGAAGGAGCGCCACCTTCCTGGCAGATATGACGATTCGTCACCCGGAGAATGATAATGCGGAACTTTTGTGGCACTGCGGCGTATTCCCGGAAAGCCTGAAAGCGGATCATTGTGTGACGAAGTTAAATGAGCATTACGGCGCCAAGGTGCCGGGGGCAGCCCAGTGGGAAATCAGAGGCGGCGATGTGACCGTTGTGAGATTTGACGGCGTCAGCGGCGATTACCGCTTACTGCTGGCGGAAGGAAGAGGGGTGACGGGCCCCTTTAATAAGGGTACCTACCTGTGGACAGAATTTGAGAACTGGCCGCTTCTGGAGACCCGTCTGATCAACGGTCCCTATATCCATCACTGTACCGGGGTGCATGGTCATGTGGCGGCGGCTCTCTATGAAGCATGTAAATATATTCCGGGATTGAAGCCGGATGCGGTATTTCCGTCTAAGGAAGCATTGGATCAGTATCTGGTGGACCTTGCAAATAGAAAATAAGAAAAAAGCAGAAAGTAGGTGTACATATGAGTGGATTTATGGATCGGTTTAGTCTGGAAGGAAAAAAGGCAATCGTAACCGGGGGCGCCAAGGGCTTATGTAACGGTATGGCCAATGCCCTCCATGAGGCCGGCGCGGAGGTGGTTCTTCTGGATATTCTGGATATGGTTGATGAATCGGCGGCAATCATGGGAAAAACCGGAGCTCCGGTTCATGCCGTGCGCGGAGACCTTTCCCGTCCGGAAACGCTGGAAGGCGTGTACAACCAATGTCTGGAAACGCTGGGAGGACGGGTGGATATCCTGCTAAACGGCGCCGGCATTCAGTACCGGCATCCGGCCATTGATTTTCCCGATGAGATGTGGAGAAAGATTCTGGATATCAATTTGAGTGCCGTGTTTTATATGTCGAAGCTGGCCGGACGGACCATGCTGGATCAGGGATATGGCAGAATCATCAATGTGGCGTCCATGACAGTCTATTTTGCCAGTGTTTTGATTCCGGCATACAGCGCCAGTAAGGCTGGTGTGGGCCAGCTTACAAGAGCTCTTTCCAATGAGTGGTCCTCCCAGGGTGTTACGGTAAACGCCATTGCGCCGGGCTATATGGCCACGGAACTGACGGAGAATATGAAACGGATTAATCCCCAGCAGTATGAGGAAATCACTAACCGGATTCCCATGGGACGATGGGGCGCGCCGGAGGATTTACAGGGGACGGTGGTATTTTTGGCATCCGAGGCGGCGTCCTATATTTCAGGCGCCATTCTTCCGGTGGATGGAGGATTTATGGGTAAGTAATCCAGGTAACGGGAGGGAAATCATGGTTATTGACGGAACCGGCAGTTGGGGCTTAGAGATCACCCGGGATATGGAAAAAAAGCAGCTATCCGGGACAAGATGGAGGGAATACTTTCCGGCACTTCCCGAAAATCTTTACCATGCACTGAACATAACGGCCTCCCGCTGCTCGGACAAGAAGGCACTGGTTGATAATTACAAAACGGTATGCACCTATAAGCAGCTGCTTTTTCATGTGGAAGAGCTGGCAGCATACCTTTATCAGGAAAAGTCTGTGAGAAAGGGAAGCCATGTGGGAATCATGATGTATAATTCCACAGAATTTTGTGTGGCGTTTCTGGCTCTTTTGCGGCTGGGAGCCGTTACGGTGCCGCTTCCCAGTAAATTTAAGAAGACAGAGGTATTGTCCCTGGCAAAGCGCGCCGATGTAACATTTGTGATTTGTGATGAGGATTATGCGGACTGGTTTCTAAGCGTCTATGACCCGGGGCGGCTGGTGACGGTGACGGGAATCGGGATTCGGTATGGATATCAGGAGGTTCTTGCAGACTGGAGGAGAAAAGTAAAGTCCTCGTTTTCCATGCCTATTAATATGGAAGAAATTCCCGGCGGAAAGGGGCAGGATACGGCAATGATCATGTTTACTTCCGGTACAACCTCCCAGAGTAAGGGGGTAGTGCTGAAAAATGATCATGTCATGCATGCGGTGGAGGCCTACCGAAGAACCCTGCATATTACCGACCAGGATGTATCTGTGATTGCGACGCCCATTTATCACATTACGGGGCTGGTGGCTCTGCTGGGATTATTTCTGTATGTGGGAGGTACTTTGTATTTACATAAGTTTTTCGACGCAAAGAGGCTGATTGCCGATGCCAGAGCCTATGGTTTTACGTTTATTCATGCCTCACCCACGGTATTTAACCTGATGATTCAGGAGGGAGAGCATACGCCGGAAATTCCCACGCTTCGTTCCTTTGCCTGTGGAAGCAGCAATATGATGAAGGATAAGCTGCTGCGTCTGCACAGGTGGCTGCCAAACTCCAGCTTCCATACCGTTTACGGACTGACCGAAACCACGTCGCCAGCTTCCGTATTCCCCCAGGATGCCTGTACCAGTCCGAAAATCGGGTCCTCCGGGATTCCGATTCCGGGCGTGCGCTTTAAGATCGTGGATGATGAAAAGCGGGAACTTCCCATCGGAGAGGTGGGGGAAATCGCCGTAAGCGGCAGCGTGGTGACGGATAGCTACTATAAACAGGAGGCAGATACCCTTAAGGATGGCTGGCTGTACACCGGAGATTTGGGATATTTTGATGAACAGCATTACCTGTATGTGGTGGATCGGAAAAAGAATATGATCAACCGGGGCGGGGAAAAAATCTGGTGCTACGACGTGGAAAATGAACTGACCGCCATCGAGGGCATTCTGGATGCAGCGGTGGTGGGAATTCCTGACGACCTGTACGGAGAGGTGGCGGCCTGTGTGGTACAGCTTAAGGCAGGCTGTATGCTGACGGAAAAAGGGATTCAGGATTATCTGCGGACCAGAATTGCAAAGTATAAGATACCAGTGAAGATTCGTATGGTGGAGCGTGTGCCCCAGACCCCCAATGGAAAGACAGACAAAATCAAAATCAAAGAAATGTTGACGGAGGATTTACATGATCAAAGCTAATTTTATAACACCCGAAGAGGCGGCGGCCTTCTTACAGGACGGTATGACGGTGTGTCCCATAGGGATGACATTGATCAGTGCCAGTGAATCCATTTTAAAGGCCGTTGAAAAGTCCTTTTTGGAAACGGGACATCCGGCGAATCTGACACTTATGCATTCCTGCGGACAGAGTGACCGGAAAGATGGCATCCAGCATTTTGCCCATGAAGGATTGATCAGGAGAATCGTTGGTTCCCACTGGGGTCTGCAGCCCAGATGGATGGAGATGATTGCCAACAATCAGGTGGAGGCCTTTTGCCTTCCCCAGGGACAGATCGCCCAGTTATATCGCAGCATGGCCTGCGGCCTGCCGGGAAAAATGTCTAAGGTTGGTCTGGGAACCTTTGTAGATCCCCGCTATGAGGGCGGCAAAATGAATGAACGGACGAAACCCCTTGAGGATTTGGTGGAGATCCTTACTTATCATGGCGAGGAGTATATGTTTTATAAGCAAATTCCCATTGATGTGTGTATCATCCGGGGAACGTTGTGCGATGAGATGGGGAATCTGACCACAGATGAGGAGGCGATGAAGCTGGAAGTTCTTCCGGCGGTTCTGGCGGCCAAGCGATATGGCGGCAAGGTGATCGCGCAGGTGAAGCGTGTCGTACAGACCGGAACGCTGCAGCCGAAGCATGTGACGGTTCCCGGCGTATTCATTGATGGCATTGTTGTCTGTGACAATCCCGATCTGGATCACCGCCAGACCTCCTCATGGGTGTACGACCCTGCCTACAGCGGTCAGATCCGGGTTCCGCAGACGGCCATAGAACCCCTTCCCATGAGCGTGCGCAAGTTTATCGGACGAAGGGCCATCGAGGAAGTGTACCCGGGGTGCGTGGTAAATCTGGGAACGGGAATTCCCAATGATGTGATCGGCAGCATCAGCCATGAGGAAGGACTTAGCGACGACATCATGATTACGGTGGAGTCCGGCATCTATGGCGGCGTACAGGCCGGGGGCATCGATTTCGGAATTGGAAAGAATCTGTATGCCATGATTACCCATCATGAGCAGATGGATTACTACAACGGAGCCGGGGTGGATGTGACGTTCATGGGCTTTGGCGAACTGGACGGCGAGGGCAATGTAAACGCCACTAAGATGGGGCCGCGCTGTACCGGAGCCGGAGGATTTATCGACATTACCCAGAATGCGAAAAAAGTCGTTTTCTGCGGAACCTTTACGGCGAGCGGCTGTGAATTTTCTTTTACAGATCATAAACTGACCATTGTAAAAGAAGGGAAAATAAGAAAAATGGTTTCCCAGGTGGCTCAGTACTCCTTTAACGGCAAGCTTTCCCGTCAAAAAAAGCAGGAGGTTTATATTGTGACGGAACGGGCGGTATTTAAGCTGGTGCCGGAAGGCGTTATGTTGATAGAAATTGCGCCGGGCATTGATCTGAAAACGCAGGTATTGGACCGGATGGAGTTTATGCCGCTGATCAGCGATCATCTGAAAGTGATGGATGAAGATCTGTTTTCGGAAGGTCCCGTTGGTATGAAGGATAGGATATTAAAAGGATATTAAATAAGTAAAGAAAGCCAGTGGAAACATGGCGGATTGCATGGATAGAGAAATGGAATACAAAAAGCAAGAGAAATACGTTAAGAAAGAAGGATCATCATGAGGTTAAAGGAAAAGGTTGCAATCGTAACGGGAGCAGGAAGAGGTCTGGGTAAAGGGATTGCCCAGAAACTGGCGAAAGAAGGAGCCCGCGTCGTGGCTGCGGATATGATTCCTGCCAGTGAAACTGTGGCGGAAATTAAAGCGGCGGGCGGAGAGGCCAGCGCGTTTACCGTCAATGTGGCAAACCAGCAGGAGGTACAGGCCATGGTGCAGTACGCCATCGACACCTACGGAACCCTGGATATCATGGTAAATAATGCCGGTATTAACCGGGATGGTATGCTCCATAAAATGCCGAAGGAAAATTGGGACCTGGTGATTTCCGTTGATTTGACGGGAACCTTCTACGGAACCCAGGAGGCCGTTAAATATATGCGCCAAAAAGGGTACGGACGCATCATTAATATTTCTTCCGGCAGCTGGCTTGGAAATATTGGACAGGCCAATTACGCGGCGGCCAAGGCGGGCGTAGTCGGCCTGACGAAGACAGCGGCCAGAGAAAACGCAAGAAAAGGTATCACCTGTAATGCCATCTGCCCCGGCTTTATTGAGACCGATATGACGGTGAAATTGAAAGAGGTCAACGGCGGCGCCGCCTGGGATAGTATGCTGCAGAGAATTCCCGCAGGATATGCCGGAAAACCGGAAGACGTGGGAAATATGGCTGCCTTTTTGGCTTCTGATGAAGCGGCGTATGTGACCGCGGAGGTTATCAACGTAGGCGGCGGCATGATCGTGTAAGTTCGTGCAGGCTTTTTGCATAAGGAGAATAAGTATGAAGGACGTAGTAATTGTAAGTGGAGTGAGGCTTCCGGTGGGAAGCTACGGAGGAAGCCTGAAAACGGTCTCTGCCATTGATATGGGGGCCATGGTTGTGAAGGAAGCGGTGAAACGGGCCAATATTCAGCCCTCTGATGTGGATGAGGTGGTGATCGGCCAGGTGGGGCAGATCGCTGAGAATGGATTTGTCGCCAGAGCCATCAGCTTAAAGGCCGGTTTGCCGAAGGAGACCACCGCATTTTCCGTGAATCGTCAGTGTGGATCCGGTCTGCAGGCCATTGCAGAAGCTGTGATGGAGATTCAGACCGGTCAGGCAGAAGTGGTGGTGGCCGGAGGGGCCGAAAATATTTCCCAGCTTCCCTATTATGTGAGAGATGCCCGCTGGGGAGCCAGAATGGGACATAAGGTATTTGAAGATGGCGTCATCGATATCCTGACCTGGCCATTAGACGGCAATCATAATGGCGTAACGGCGGAGAATGTGGCCAATACCTTCCATATTTCCAGAGAAGAACAGGATGCCTTTGCGGTGGAAAGCCATCAAAGGGCCTGCCAGGCCATCCGGGACGGCAAATTTAAGGATGAGATTCTTCCGGTGGAATTAAAGGACCGCAAGGGAAATGTCACGGTTTTTGATACGGACGAGGGGCCGAGAGAGGGCCAGAGTATGGAGAAGCTGGCAAAGCTGCGTCCCTGCTTTGTAAAAGGCGGAACCGTGACGGCCGCCAATTCCTCCAGCTTAAATGATGGGGCCGCCGCCGTGGTTGTCATGTCCGGCGACAAGGCGAGAGAACTTGGCGTCGTACCGAAGCTGAAAATAGAAGGCTATGCCATTGCCGGATACGATGCAGAACTGATGGGATACGCGCCAAAGCTTTCCAGCGAGAAGCTGGCCGAAAAACTGGGCATCGATTTGAAGACGATCGATATGATAGAAATCAATGAGGCCTTTGCCAGCCAGGCGGTTGCTGTCCGGAGAGATTTGGGACTGGACGCCGAAAAGGTTAATATTTACGGCGGCGGAATTTCCATCGGTCATCCCATCGGGGCCACAGGCGCCGTGCTGACCGTCAAGGTTTTGTATGAACTTATGCGCACTCATAAGAAGGATGCCATGATCAGTATGTGTATCGGCGGCGGACAGGGAATTTCCATGTATTTTACAAAGTGTGAGGTATGCGTATGAAGAAGGTGATGGTGGTTGGCGCCGGCATCATGGGCAGCGGCATTGCCCAGGTGTGCGTGGAGCATGGTCTGGAAACCGTTTTGACGGACGTCACGCAGGAATTGGCCGACCAGGGTAAAGCGAAGATTGAGCATTTCCTCAGCCGGAAAATCGAAAAAGGAAAACTTACAGAGGAAGAGAAGGAGCGTGCTGCGTCTCTTTTGCATACCAGCGGCAAGTATCAGGACGGCGCGGATGCAGATGTTGTCATCGAAGCCGCGACGGAGAACGTAGAGATCAAATTAGAAATTTTTAAGCGGCTGGATCAGATTGTGAAGCCCAGCGCGATCCTGGCTTCCAATACCTCGACAATCTCGATTACAAAGCTTGCGGGAGCCACAAAACATCCCGAGCGGGTAATCGGCACGCACTTTTTTGTTCCGCCGCCGGCAATGAAGCTTCTTGAGGTGATACCGGGGATTTTGACCAGCGAAGAGACCCAAAAAACGGCCTTTGCCTTTGCGGATATGATTGGCAAGACGGCAATCACGGCTCCGGACACATCCGGCTTTTTAGTAAACCGTATGCTGGTCCCCATGCAAAATGAGGCCATTTTCCTGGTACAGGAGGGAAACCGGCCGGAGGATGTGGACCGTTCGATGAAGCTGGGAGCCAACCTTCCCATGGGTCCCCTGGAACTGACGGATTATGCGGGGCTTGATACCGTGCTCGCCGTTATGACACAGATGTATGAGGATTTGGGAGAACCGAAATACAGGCCGTGCCCGCTGCTTCGCAAAATGGTAGATGCCCGCCTGCTGGGCAGGAAATCGGGAAAGGGATTTTACGATTACCGTAAATAGATTTGCCTGCCCTACCTACTATTTGGTATGTTTTGTAATTTTCATCCAAATATTAAATGAATCAGGGGGTATCCGTACGGATACCCCCTGATTTGTGAGAGTCCATAACGCTGCGAGCAGCGGAGTAATATTACAGGCAGGAACGGAAAGGAATGTTCTGCGGATGTTCGAAGCAGTCTTCGAATCCTCTTCTATGATGATAATAGATTTTGTCTTTATCCATCGGATAGGTGTATTTGCCGCCTACCTGCCAGAAGAACGGATGGAATTTGTATTCATTGCGGTCTTTCTTGAAATCGTACAGAACTTTGATTTCTTCGCAGTCAGCCTGGAAGTTGGTCCATACATCCCAGTGAATCGGGATTACAACCTTGCACTGCAGGTTTTCTGCCATTCTCAGAATATCGATAGAGGTCATCTTGTCCTGCATACCGATTGGGTTTTCTCCGAAGGAGCCGAAAGCTACATCAATATCGTAATCTTTTCCGTGTTTTGCAAAGTAAATGGAGAAATGAGAATCTCCGGAATGATAGATATTTCCGCCCGGTGTCTTAAGCAGATAATTGACTGCCTTATCGTCCATATCGGTCGGGCAGATACCGGTCAGTTCCTCACGGTCCTCTCCGGTGGAATCAGTGGTTACGATACAGGTACGGTCAAAACTGTCCAATGCTACGATTTCAATATCTTTTACTTTGATGACATCGCCCGGTTTTACAACGATACAGCGATCTTCCGGTACGCCCCAGCCGATCCAGGTCTCTACGGATTTCTTCGGTCCGATAAACGGAACCGGAATGGTGTTTCCGTCGGCGTCAGTGGTGGTCATGCCGGATTTGATGACATGAGCGGCCCACTCTGCGGACATATGATCCTGATGATAATGGGTAGCCAAAACCGCATCTACGGAAGAAAATGCAAAGGGATCGATTACGAAAGGCACGTTTCTTAAGTTTGGCTGCATCAGACGTCCGCCGCACATATTTGCCATCTGGTGACCTGGTTTCATCTTATTGTCGCCGTGGGTCCGCTTACCATTTCCGCACCACAGATCGATGGTCAGGTTGGTGTTGTTCGGTGTCTTCATCCAGATACCGGTACATCCCAGCCACCACATGGCCACATTACCCGGTGCTACCACTTCATTTTCGATATCTTCCACTAACCAGGTTCCCCATTCCGGGAAGGTACTTTTAATCCAGCTCTCTCTTGTCAGGTTGTCAATTTTGCTCATTGAAAAATCCTCCTGTTTCTTATTATAAATAGTTATACCGCTTTCTTCTTTACATGGAGTTTAAGCGCTCGTCTGTTAAAATATGTACATAGCAATTTCATCGATTTCTCTGTTGGCAGAGATTAAGTAATCTTTTCCGTCCAGGTGATAAGCATAAGCGTTTGCCGGGCCGCAGTCCTCATCCAGGGTCTTGAAGACGTAGGTCTGTTTTTGGGCGTTCCAGGTGAAGGCCATCAGGCGTCTGGCGCCTTTCCGGTATCCGATGACTGCAGTTGGTTTGCCATCCAGCTGGCCGCTCCATATAGCATGGAGGAAATCGGCTTTTTCAGGATATTCGTAGACGGCGGCGTAGCCCTTTTCTGTTTCCTTATAGATAGTAATGGTATCGCCGTGGAAAGGAGAAATCACCAGCAGTTCTTTGACTCCGTCCTCATCCATATCTACCAGGGTAGCATCGCTGGCGGGGGTATCAAGAAGCTGCTCGATCGTCCAATCCCCGTCTTCCTGTTTCGGCGGATAGAAACGAAATACGCCGTTATCACTGCACACCAGGCAAGATTCCTGACCATCTTCCACGATCTTATAATATCCGTGGTTTTTCAGCATATTGTCTTTGATAACAGTCAGTTCCAACTGATGATCATCATCAAAGGTGCTCAGATCGTCGGGAAGAACCGCAGCATATACTTTTCCCGGATTGCTCCAGTCGTTTTTGTATTCGTGGCCGGACTTCAGGGCACAGGCGATGAGATATTTTCTGCCATTGCTCTGCAAGATGTCAAAACGATGAACGAAAGGAAGGTCTGTCAGTGTACGGATACCCCAATTGCCGCTGCCGTCGGGAGTGGCAATAATAATTTTTGCTTCCTTTGAGTCATTTGGTGAGTAGAATTTGTGGGTTGCCAGGAACTGTCCGTCGGTTCCCGGAACCTGAACCATGGTCATAACTCCGCCTGGTTCTGTCCATACAGTTGCCTTTTCTTCGCCTTTTGCGTCAAATAAGATGCAGCGGTCATGTTTCTCAGCTGCCACCAGAATATGAGGCTTACCCTGATACTGTAGGGGAGCGATAGAATAGCATTTTTCAAGATTTGCTAATACCTTTTTTTCCATGAGACTCCATACCTCCTGTATTTCTTCTAAAATAAGAATATCATATTTATTTCTAACCGGGCAACAAGATTTCGGCTTTTGCACAAATGTTCACGTTGGTGTAAAAAAAACTATTGATTTTTAGGGGAATTCTGTATATCTTATAGAAGGAACCCAGTATTATGAACGCACCCTGGCAAAGCGTTCCTGAAAAAATATGTGAGGTGGTATTATGAAACCAATTAAAGAAGGTAAAGTACGTGAGATTTATGACAATGGCGAAAGCCTGATTATGGTTGCGACAGACCGTATTAGTTGTTTTGACGTAATTTTAAAAAATATTGTAACCAAAAAGGGTACGGTTTTAACACAGATGTCTAAGTTCTGGTTTGAAATGACGGAGGATATTATTCCAAATCATATGATTTCTGTGGATGTAAAGGACATGCCCGAGTTTTTCCAACAGCCGGCATTTGACGGAAATAGTATGATGTGCAGGAAGCTGGAGATGCTGCCGGTAGAGTGTATCGTCCGCGGTTATATTACGGGAAGCGGCTGGGCCAGCTATCAGAAGAATGGAACGGTATGCGGGATTACCCTGCCGGAAGGACTGAAAGAGTCCGATAAACTGCCGGAACCGATTTACACCCCGTCCACAAAGGCAGAAATTGGCGATCATGATGAAAATATTTCCTATGAGCAGAGCGTGGAATATCTGGAAAAGCGCTTTCCGGGAAAGGGAGAGGAATACGCGGCGAAACTTCGGGATTATACCCTTGCCCTTTATAAAAAATGCGCGGATTACGCATTAAGCCGTGGAATTATTATTGCTGACACGAAGTTTGAGTTTGGTCTGGATGAGAATGGAAATATTGTTCTCGGAGATGAAATGCTGACACCTGACAGTTCCCGTTTCTGGCCGGCAGAAGGCTATGAGGCAGGTCATGGACAGCCATCCTTCGATAAACAGTTTGCCAGAGATTGGCTCAAAGCAAATCCGGGCAACGACTGGACGCTGCCGGAAGACATT
>CAYRTA010000006.1:0-39388 GCA_964427045.1 uncultured Hoministercoradaptatus sp.
TGTGGAGAAGACCATTGCAAAATACTTGCAGGCATATGAACTGCTGACCGGTGAGAAAATAGCGGTAACTATTTAGCCATAGCCATAAGTTGCTTTAGCAGCGGCCGCCTTTGAAAAAGGCGGCCGCTGTGGCCTGGATGGCCGAATAGTTATAAATCGTGTTATAAAAATGTGAAAAAGAATTGACTTTAGTCTGCTAACTTGCTAATATGATAACGTGGTTTTGCAAAGCAATAAATCATAGTAAATAATAGTACATATTGAGGAGACAAAGATTATGAAAAAGAAAGTAATTGCGCTGATGTTGACAGCAGGTATGGTACTCTCTATGGCAGCATGTGGAAGCAGTGCGGATTCTTCCGCTGATACCACAGACGATGCGACGGTAGAAGATACCGATGCGGAAACGGAGGAGACTTCCGCGGAAGAAAGCGATCTGGCTTATATCCAGGAGAAGGGTACGTTGGTTGTCGGTATAACTGATTTTGAACCCATGGATTATAAAGATGAAACCGGCGAGTGGGTTGGATTTGACGCTGACATGGCAAAAGCATTTGCAGAGAGTCTTGATGTGGATGTTGAGTTCCAGGAAATCGATTGGGATAACAAGATTATGGAACTGGATGGAAAGACCATCGACTGTGTATGGAATGGTATGACCCTTGTAGATGAAGTTACCAGTTCCATGGAGTGCTCTAACGCATACTGCAATAACGCGCAGGTAGTTGTCGTTCCGGCGGATGTGGCTGATCAGTATCAGGATACGGATAGTCTTGCTGATCTGAACTTTGCCGTAGAAGCAGGAAGCGCAGGCGAGGAGCAGGTAAGTGCATTAGGACTGAACTATACGCCGGTAAGCACACAGTCTGACGCATTGATGAATGTTGCGGCAGGAACAGCTGATGCAGCCGTTATTGATTCTCTGATGGCAGCCGCTATGGTTGGCGAAGGAACCGGTTATGCAGATCTGACATACACCGTTGGTCTGAACAGCGAGGAGTATGGTGTTGGTTTCCGTAAAGGTTCTGATCTGGCAGCAGCTTTGAATGATTTCTTCGCGGCAAGCTATGCGGACGGAAGTATGCTGGAGATTGCCGAAACTTACGGTGTACAGGCAGCGCTGATTGAACAGTAATTTCGGACAAATACGTGAAGCAGAGAGAAATAGAGAGTGGACAGCGCCACTCTCTATTTTCGGCATTATATCGTTTATTTATTTCAAATACAGAAGGCAGGACGGATTATGGAACTGATTTTACAACAGATGCCAATCGTTATTCATGCGTTGAATATCGGATTTTTACAGACTTTAAAGCTTTTCTTTGTGACGCTGGTCGGAGCGGTACCTCTGGGACTTGTGATTTCTTTTGGTTCCATGTCGCATTTCAAACCGCTCAGTGTGATTGCCAAGATTTTGGTGTGGATTATCCGCGGTACGCCGCTGATGATTCAGATGCTGATTATTTATTATTTCCCTGGCCTGGTGTTTGGCAACGCTATCTGGGGCGGAGGAGAGAGCGGCCGTTTTGCGGCGGCTTCCGTTTCCTTCATTATTAATTATGCCTGCTATTTTTCTGAGATCTACCGGGGCGGTATACAGGGTGTACCTGTAGGTCAGGAAGAGGCCGGCCTTGTTTTGGGTATGACTAAGACTCAGATTTTCTTTAAGGTTACATTGCTGCAGATGATTAAACGGATCGTTCCGCCAATGTCCAATGAAATTATTACGCTGGTAAAGGATACGTCTCTTGCCCGTATCATTGCCCTGCAGGAGATTATCTGGGCCGGTCAGGCGTTCATGAAAGGTTCTTACGGCATTTCCGGCGCTATCTGGCCAATGTTCTTTACTGCATTTTATTATTTGATTTTCAACGGTATCCTGACAATCCTTTTGGGACGTCTGGAAAAGAAATTGGATTATTTCAGATAAAGGAGGATGGAAGCGATGGCAATCTTAGAAGTAGAACATATCAGTAAATCATTCGACCGCACAGAAGTACTGACGGATATCAGTTTTTCTCTGGAAAAGGGACAGGCGGTATCGATCATCGGTTCATCCGGAAGTGGTAAGACCACTCTATTGCGCTGCTTGAATTTTCTGGAGCGGCCGGACGGTGGTATCATTCGTGTCAACGGGGAGACGCTTTTTGACGCGAAGGACCCGGATACCCGCAAGGAATCGGTGATTCGTAAGAAACGGTTACATTTTGGATTGGTATTTCAGTCCTTCAATTTATTCCCTCAGTATACGGCCCTTGAGAATGTAATGCTGGCAGAAGAGCTGCTGGCCAAAGAAAAACCGGATTACAAAGCACACAAAAAGGAAATTCATGAAACGATCTGCCAGCATGCCAGAGAATTGCTGATACAGATGGGACTTGAGGATCGTATGGAAAATTATCCGCATCAGCTTTCCGGCGGCCAGTGCCAGCGTGTGGCCATTGCCAGGGCTCTGGCTCTCAATCCGGATATTCTGTGCTTTGATGAGCCGACCTCCGCGCTGGACCCGGAACTTACGGGCGAGGTACTTAAGGTTATGAAGGAACTGGCGGATAAGAAAACGACAATGATTATTGTTACTCATGAGATGGCATTTGCCCGCGATGTGGCAAATCAGGTGATCTTTATGGATGGCGGAAAGATTTTGGAACAGGGTGATCCGCATGAACTTTTCGAAAATCCGAAAGAAGAACGGACCAGACAATTTTTGTCCAGATTTACGAAAGGATGAGATGGAGAATCTGCTATGCGCTATAAAAAATTTGGAAAAACAGGGATGATGGTGTCGGAAATGTGTCTTGGAACCTGGGGAATCGGAGGTTCCGGCTGGGATTCCTATTCAGAGGAAACCCGTCTGGACGCATTGTGCGCAGCTTTTGAAAACGGGGTGAATTTCATCGATACGGCGCCCGCCTATAATGCGGGAGAAGCGGAACGTTATGTGGGAAGAGCCTTGCAGAAGATGGGTAACCGAAAGGATATCATAATATCCACAAAGTGCGGAAATGAATTTATTGACGGAAAATACGTACGCTGCGGTTCCGCGGACCGGATTTACAAACAGTGTGAGATGTCTTTGAAGAATCTGCAGACAGATTATATCGACTTATATTTGATTCACTGGCCGGATCCGAAGGTGTCACTGACAGAGACAATGGGCGCTCTTTCCGATCTGAAAAAGCATGGCAAAATTTTACACATTGGGGTATCCAATCTCTCAAAGGAACAGATATTGCAGGTGCAGCAATGTGATGATATTGAAGCCTTCCAGCCCCAGTATTCCATGGTATACAGGGAAAAGGAAGAATTGATCCGCTGGACGGCCGGTCAGGGGATGGGAATTATGACTTACGGCTCCCTGGGAGCCGGTATTCTGACTGGCGCCGTACGGGAATTAAAGGAATACGATGAAAGTGATAACCGCAGACGGTTTTATAAGTTTTATCAGGAACCGATGTTTTCTCAGGTTATGAAAGTGCTGGAAGTTATGGACGAGATTGCCAGGGAGCGTTCCGTGCCTCTTTCACAGATTGCTTTGAACTGGTCGATACAGAAATCCTTTGTCTCCTCCTGTATCGTAGGGGCACAGACCCGTAAGAAGGTAGAAGAAAACTGCGCGGCATTTTCCTGGAGCCTGACAGAGGAAGAAGTCCGTAAACTGGATGGAGCGTTGGATGCGTACCTGCCGCCGAATTTATAAGCTATGCTAATATATTAAGATTTTGTAAAAAAACAATGAAAATACAATAAAGATGTGCTATGATGATGATGGTAAAAATTAATTCACTAAAAAAATTCACTAAAAAGTGAAAGGAGAAAACATGTTAGAAAAACTGTTTAAGCTTAAGGAAAACAACACAACAGTCAAAACTGAGGCTGTTGCCGGTATCACCACCTTCATGACAATGGCGTATATCCTGGCAGTTAATCCTTCAATCTTATCGGCTTCCGGTATGGATACCAATGCCATTCTGGTAGCTACAGCGCTGGCCTCTTTCATCGGCTGCTTTTGTATGGCGCTGTTAGCCAATTACCCGTTTGCTCTGGCTCCGGGACTTGGACTGAATGCGTACTTTGCGTATACGGTATGCGGTACCATGGGTTATACCTGGCAGTTTGCTCTGTTGGCAGTATTTGTGGAAGGTATTGTATTTATCATTCTGTCCCTGACAAATGTACGTGAAGCAATCTTTAATGCGATCCCCTTACAGCTGAAAAAGGGCGTATCGGTAGGTATCGGTTTGTTCGTGGCATTTATCGGACTGCAGAATTCGAACCTGGTAGTTGATAGTTCTACTTTGGTTTCTATCGTAGATTTCACGACAGATTTCCATACGGTAGGTATCGGCGCCCTGTTGGCATTGATTGGCCTGATCCTGATTGCGATTATGTATGTAAAACGCGTAAAGGGATCTATCCTGATTGGTATTTTTGTTACCTGGATTCTGGGTATTATCTGCCAGCTTACAGGTATTTATCAGGTAACTCCGGATGCCGGATTCTATTCTCTGATTCCGTCCTGGTCAAGCTTTGATATCACGGCCATCAGTAAAACTTTCGGACAGTGCTTTAACATTGCCGGAAATAATATTAAAATTGTTGACTTCATTGTTATTATGTTTGCGTTCCTGTTTGTAGATATGTTTGATACACTGGGAACTTTGATCGGTGTTGCAAACAAAGCCGATATGCTGGATGAGAACGGCAAACTGCCGAGAATCAGAGAAGCGCTTCTGGCGGATGCCATCGCTACCAGTGCCGGTGCTATTTTAGGTACTTCCACTACCACGACTTTCGTAGAAAGTTCTTCTGGTGTCGCAGAGGGAGGAAGAACTGGTCTTTCTTCTGTTATCACTGGTCTGTTGTTCCTGGTAGCTATTGTTTTTGCTCCGATCTTTACAACGATTCCAAACTTTGCTACGGCTCCGGCTTTGATCTTTGTAGGATTTTTGATGATCAGCGCAGTTGTGGATATTGATTTCAGTGACTACACAGAAGCTATCCCGGCTTACCTTTGTCTGCTGTGCATGCCTTTGATGTATAGTATTTCCGAAGGTATCGCAGTTGGCGTTATCTCTTATGTGGTAATTAATCTGATCTGCGGAAAGTCCAAAAAGATTACACCGCTTATGTACGTTTTGGCAGTTCTCTTTATCATGAAATATATTTTCTTATAAGAAAGCAGTTTTCCTGTAAGAAGTAGTTGATCGGATTGGCTTGAACTGAAAGTCATAAGACGATATAATAAATGTATCGTCTTATGACTTTTTTATTTCATAGGAAAGTTCTTGATTTTGTTCTAAGCGCGATACGATTTCCTGTGAAACAAGAAAGCCTGGAAAGGAAAGAAATAATCGAAATGGAAAAAGATTGTAAGAGGCAGGAACGCCGGGGGAGCGGATTCTTCTGGAAAATCCTGTTGATTCTGGCACTGGGAGTTTTTGTGTTTTCCGCATATCAGATTTATTCGATTTATTCGGAATATAAAAAGGGAGTAGATGAGTATCAGCAGATTTCCCACGATACGGTAACCAAAGGCGGCGAATGGACTTCCATTGATCAGAGAACAGATGAAGATGGTTTGCTGCTGGCCGCTGAGGAAGTCAATTATGATCCGCCGGTGGTGGATTTTGCTAAATTGCAGGCCATCAATCCCGATGTTGTGGGTTGGCTGGAGATAGAAGCCATTGATTCCATCAGTTATCCCATCGTGCAAAGCGGCGATAACAGTTATTATCTTACCCATACGGTTGAGCAGGCAGAAAACACATCCGGGGCGATTTTTATGGATTATCATAACAGTGCGGATTTTGCGGATTGTAATACGATTATCTATGGCCATAATATGAAAAATGGCTCCATGTTTGGTTTGCTGAAACGCCTGTTGGAGAATGAAAAGTATAAGGACAGCAAATACCTGTGGATTTGTACGCCTGCGGCAAGTTACCGGTATGAGATATTTTCTTTGCAGTATGCGCAGGTGGAAGGTGAGACCTATACACTGTTTAGCGCCCATGATGAACAATTTGGTAATTATCTTGTTCAGATGCGGCAAAAATCGGAGGTGGATTTGGAACCAGTGAATCTCAATGCCCAGGACCGGATTGTCACACTTTCTACCTGTACTTCTGACGATGCGGTACGGTTTGTGGTACAGGCACGCTGGGTGGGAACCTATATTAATGAATAGTAAGATCGGATACCGGAGGAATGTTTATAAGGAAGGAGAAGGTGCAGATATGAGTCAGGAAAGAGAACGTGATATTGACAGATTGCAGGAGATTTTGGATACCCATAAGCGGGTGGTGTTTTTTGGCGGGGCAGGCGTTTCTACGGAAAGCGGCATTCCGGATTTTCGAAGTGTGGACGGACTGTATCACCAGCAGTACGATTATCCGCCGGAAACCATATTGAGTCATAGTTTTTTCGTCCGCCAGCCGGAGGAGTTTTACCGTTTTTACCATCAGAAGATGCTGGTGCCGGGCGCAAAGCCCAATGCGGCTCATAAAAAGCTGGCCGAGCTGGAAGCGGCCGGTAAATTAACTGGCGTGGTGACCCAGAACATAGACGGACTTCACCAGGCGGCAGGGAGCAAACATGTCATGGAGCTTCACGGTTCCGTGCATCGGAATTATTGTATGCGCTGCCATAAGTTTTATGATTTTGCTTTCATGCTGAATTGTCAGGGTGTTCCGGTTTGCGATTGCGGCGGCATTATTAAGCCGGATGTAGTGCTGTATGAAGAAGGTTTGGATACGGCGACCCTGCAGGATGCCATTCGCACCATTGCGGAGGCAGATGTGATGATTGTCGGCGGGACTTCTCTGGCCGTTTATCCGGCGGCGGGACTTTTGGATTATTTCCGGGGGGATCAGCTGGTATTGATTAATAAGGGAGCGACACCGCAGGACGGCAATGCGGATTTGCTGATTCAAAAGCCTATTGGCCAGGTATTTTCACAGATTGCAGTCAGAAAGGAATAGGGAGAGCGGATGGCATATCAGTATGAAGTGGGCGATATTGTAAAAATGAAAAAACCCCATCCCTGTGGGAGTCAGGAATGGGAGATTCTGCGTGTGGGCGCGGACTTTCGGCTGAAATGTATGGGCTGCGGCCATCAGATTATGATTGCCCGGAAATTGGTGGAAAAAAACACCAGAGGATTGACAAAAAAGCTTGAAATTCAGGAATAATCATGTTAAAATATCTATTCGTGATATATAATTTATCCTTGCTTTCGGCCAGGTCCGAAAGCCAAAAGTCCAAAAGGAGGTAAAACAGCATGAGCAAATACGAATTAGCATTAGTTGTCAATGCCAAGATCGAGGATGAAGCGCGTGCAGCCGTAGTAGAGAAAGCAAAAGGATATATTGCTCGTTACGGCGGAAATGTTACAGAAGTCGAAGAATGGGGTAAGAAAAGATTAGCTTACGAAGTTCAGAAGATGAGAGAAGGCTTCTATTATTTCATCCAGTTTGAAGCAGAACCCACCTGCCCGGCAGAAGTGGAAAGACATGTTCGCATCATGGACAATGTGATGAGATATTTGATCGTTAAGAAAGAAGCTTAATTTCTTACGTACCTACCGGAAAGCCTATGAGAGGTGAGAGAGGTATCCTATGAACAAAGTAATTTTAATGGGTCGTTTGACGAGAGATCCGGAAGTCAGATATTCAGCAGGCGATAATTCTCTGGCCATTGCCAGATACACACTGGCAGTAGACAGAAGATTTAGAAGAGACGGAGAAGCTACCGCTGATTTTATCAGTTGTGTATCCTTCGGAAGAACCGCAGAGTTTGCGGAGAAATATTTCCGTCAGGGTCTGAAAATTGTGGTAAGCGGTCGTATTCAGACAGGAAGCTATACCAATCGTGAGGGACAGAAGGTCTACACGACAGAAGTCGTTGTGGAAGAACAGGAATTTGCGGAGAGCAAAGCCGCCAGCGATAATTATCGTTCCAATAACAGCTATGGCCAAAGCAGTGCACCGGCAACGGCACCTATGGGTGGAGCCGGAAGTGTATCGGCAGATGGTTTTATGAATATCCCGGATGGTATCGACGAAGAACTGCCATTCAACTAAGATTTGATGAAGGAGGTAACATTCATGCCTTACAATAAGAGTGAGAGACCGGATTCCCCGATGAAGAGAAGAGGCGGACGCAGAAGAAAAAAAGTTTGTGTATTCTGCGGTAAAGAAAACAACGAGATCAGCTACAAGGATGTTAATAAATTAAGAAAATATGTTTCTGAGAGAGGAAAAATCCTTCCCAGAAGAATCACAGGAAACTGTGCGAAACATCAGAGAGCGCTGACTGTAGAGATCAAGAAGGCGAGACATATCGCTATTATGCCGTATGTAACAGACTAAGCAAGACGAGATAGACGTTCAGAAATGGGCGTCTATTTTTATTTCACAGAAAATTACTCTATTTTCTTCTAAGCGCCATACGGTTTCCTATGAAACAAAAAAGCGCTCTGCGCAGGATCCTTTTTTATTTTGTTTCATGGGAAAGGTCTCAATAAGATACATTACTGACTTGCTAAAAATTTATGATGATGATAAGATAACAAACATATAGGTAGAAAAATTTGGAATAAATAGATTATTTAGGAAAGGATTATAAGATATGTATGCCCATCGTCCACTGCAGGAAAAAGCTTATCTTCATTTGAAAAAATTAATTACGGAGTGTAAATTAGAGCCGAATGTTATCTATTCTGAGACTAAGATGTGCAGTGAGTTGGGAATATCGCGGACTCCGTTCAAAGATGCGCTGGTGCGTTTGAGTCAGGATAAGTATATTGATATTATTCCGAGCAAAGGATTTTGCCTG
This sequence comes from uncultured Hoministercoradaptatus sp., assembly GCA_964427045.1. Lineage (GTDB taxonomy): Bacteria > Bacillota > Clostridia > Lachnospirales > Lachnospiraceae > Oliverpabstia. The sequence goes on from CAYRTA010000006.1 coordinate 8,839, forward strand.
CACCAGATGTCATATGAGGATGTCCATAGTACGTATCAGGTGAGGGTGGCCATTGAAAGTTTCTGCGCCATCAATTTGGCCGAGAATGCTGACCAGCCGGAGTATCGGAAATATATTGAGAAAATGAATGGGATTCTGGCATCCATGGAGCAGGCCCTTACCAATAATCAGAATATTGAAATTTTTTCGGAATTTGATTTCGAATTTCATAAATGTCTGGTAAAATCGGCAAACAATGAGGAGTTCGATGAACTGTTTGAGGCATATCAATACCGGATCTCTTCTTTGACGGCCAAGAATCTGGTTGTGCCGGGACGGCTGATGGAGGCATGTGATGAACATCGCGAAATTTTGGACGCAATATCTGAGAAGAGAGACCCCAATTATCTATATGGCCTGATACAGACCCATCTGGAGCAGTTGAGAGACATTGTACTGTCGTATATGAGTCGTTAACCGAATCCAAAGTATGAAAAGATACATAAACGGATCATATAAGCAAAATTGTAAATTGTAGAACATAAAAATCAAATTGAAATTGAAAAGAAGATGAATTCTCTATTTGTAAAATGATTGAACAAATAGGGGATTTTTGTTTGCAAATTGTGCATAATATCTAAAAAAAAATAAAAATTTGATGAATTTTGTCAATATACCGGTATACCGGTATGTTATATAATAGGATCATCAAAAGTGATCCAATGAAAAAAGAAAGGAAAAGTATCAGAAAGGAAAGGGGGTAGATACGATGAATATTGCGGATACACTTTATGTGAACGGTAAATTTTATACGATGGAACAGGAAGGCGCCTATGCGGAGGCAGTTGCCGTAAAGGATGGTAAATTCTTGTTTGTTGGTTCCACCGAGGAGGCACTTTTGCTTAGCGCCGATCGGATTGTGGATTTAAAAGGAGCCGTTGTGATACCCGGGATGACGGATACACATTTACATCTGGTTATGGATTGTGAATCCAGACAGCGGGTGGATTTAAAGGATGCGGATTCCATTGATGAAATCATAAAACGGATGAAGCAAAAAGATGAGAGCCTGGAACCAGGACGCTGGGTGCAGGGGACGGGCCTGCACATTGAACGGTTAAAAGAAGGCAGGTTTCCTAACCGGTATGAATTGGATCAGGTGTCAAAAGAGCGTCCCATTCTGGTGCAAACCTATTGCGGTCATGCTTTTATGCTGAACAGTGCGGCACTTCGGCTGACCGGAATCGGCAGAGATTTTAAATGGCATGTGGATGGATTGGTGGACTTTGATGAGGATGGAGAACCGAATGGAATTGTCCGGGAGGGCATCTATAATGATCTGATACTTCCTGTCATGGGTCCGATACTTCCGACTTATGAGATTAAGAAGGAGGCACTTGCCGGGGAACTTCAGGAATGTGCAAAGATGGGCCTTACCTGTGCTTCCACCTATACTTCCTATTCCGGTGATCCGCTGGAGTACCTGTATCAATATCAGGAGTTAGAAGAGGAGGGACGGCTGCCCATCCGTATTATTTTAAATTCTTCCGCACCGCTGGCAAAGACAATCGGGGCAGTTACCGGAACGGGTAATGAGAAGGTTCTGTTGGGGGCGAAAAAATTATTTTCTGACGGATCCCTCAGTTCCCGGTCTGCGGCCTTGCTGGAGGAATACAGTGATGAGCCGGGTACGTATGGCGTATTGGTTCGCAGCCAGGAAGAAATGAATGAGCAGGTATTGGATGCTTATCAATATGGAATGGAGGTTGCTATCCATGCGATTGGCGACCGGGCGATGGACATGGTGCTTAATGCCGTAGAACATGCGGTAGCACTATGCGGAGTTAAGAAACGATTTCGGATCATCCATGCGATGCTTCCGGCCGAGGGGCATATTGAGCGCATGAAAAAACTGCCGGTTATTCTGGATGTGCAGCCCATCTTTATCAGGAATTGGGTGGATTTGTGTGAAGAACGAGTTGGAAAAGAACGGGCAAAACGGTTTCTTCCATTGAAATCCTATATGGAAGCAGGATTGATTGTGACAGGCGGATCGGATGCTCCGGTAGAGGACATCAATCCCTTTATTGGCATTGCATGTGCAGTGACAAGATCTGTTCCGGGAGAAAATGGAGCAAATTGCCTGGGACCGGAAGAAAAGCTGAGTGTTTATCAGGCAGTCAGTATGTTTACGAAAAATGCGGCCTACTGTACGAACCAGGAGAAGGTGAGAGGTACGATCTCAGTGGGAAAATATGCGGATTTTGTAGTGCTGAATAAAGATATTTTTACGATGGATCCGGAAGAGATTTATACCATTGAGGTGAAAAAGACCGTCGTGGGAGGTCGTGTTGTATATCGTGCAGTAGAATAGCAGAAGAAAGAGGAGGGTAATTATGTCAGTATTAGATACAATCATTGTTGTTGTATATCTTGTAGTCTTGGTTTGCATCGGTTATTTTGCGGGACGCGGCGTAAAAACAAACGAAGACGCCGTTGTGGCAGGACGAAGTTTCAAAAGTTTCACGGCAGCAGTAGGAAAAGCAGCCAATATGGCGGGCGGCTCTACTTCTGTGGGAGGAACCGGATATGGATATAATTTTGGTTTGAGCGGTATGTGGTTCGGCTTATCCAATCTGGTGACCAGCCTTTTGGCAGCGCCGTTTTGTAAAAGAATCTGGAAAGCCATGCAGCGTGGCAAATTTATTTCCATTGGTGAGTATCTGGGTTACCGGTTTGGCCGCCCTGCGAATTTGATTGCAAATATCTTAAACTTACTTGCCTATATGGGATTTGTAGCGTCTCAGGTTGTTGCCACAGGTACCATTTGTCACGCGCTTTTGGGATGGGATTTGAATGTGGCTATGGTGATTACCACCGTTATCGTTATTCTTTATACATGTACCGGTGGATTGAAGGCAGTTGTTTACACCGACTATATGCAGTTGGCAGTTCTGTTTTTAGGTATGATTTTTATCCTTCTTCCCCGCTCTTTAAGCGCAGTTGGAGGGGTAGGCGCATTGACCCAATCCCTGCCGGAATCCTTTATGGATATTGGAGGCATGGGCTGGTTTACTATTATCGGTGTGATCGTTGTTCCTACCGTTTTGAATACAGTTACCATGCAGGCATTCTATGGTTATCTGGCATCCTGCAAGGATGAGACAGCGGCATGGAAATCAAGTGTACAGGCGGGATTTCTCTATATTTTCCCGGCAATTGCGGTAGTTATTATCGGTATGTGTGCCGTTGTTTTGCATCCGGATCTGGCGTCTGGAAATGATGCGCTTCCTACGATGGTAATGAATCTGCTTCCTCATGGCGTAATTGGTATTTTGTTTGCGGCCTGTATTGCAGCCACCATGTCAACCTCAGATACCTGCCTTCTTTGCAGCGCTACCTGTTTTACCAATATCTATAAGGCCTTTATCAAAAAGGATGCAACGGATCAGGAAATCCTGAAGGTGAGCCGTATTGCGATGGCCGTTATTGGTGTGGGTGTTCTGGGAATTGCCATGTTTAATCAGAATATTATCAGCCTGATTACCATGGGATATGCCCTTGGTGTCGGCGGCCTGTTGGTTCCGTTTTTTGCCTGCTATTTCTGGAAACGGGCAACTTCCGCCGGATGTCTTGCTTCTATGCTGGTAGGTGGTATTTCTTATCTTGTGTTGAACAGTACCGTAACCTGGCCGGCACTGTTTGTGTCTCTTCCGGCCAGTGCAGTTGCGATGGTGGTAGTGTCCTTATTGACACCGGCGCCAGACCCGGCGTGCTATGATTTGTATTTTGACGATGAATGGAAGAAGACGCATCCGGATGAAGCATAATCAGGAGGGCAGAGGAGTTATTTATGAAAATTTGTTTGTTTTATAGTATCTGACATTGGGGAGGAGGTTGAATGAAAAAGAAAAAACAGGGCCTGACCTTCTTTGATCTGTTTTCCATGGGATTTGGCGCCATGGTAGGTGTGGGATGGTCAGCGACACTGAACAATCTTCTGAAAAATGGAGGGGGTCCCATTCCGGCAACCATAGGGTTTTCGCTGGCAACGATTGTATTTATACCGGTAGCTTTGTGTTTTGCGGAATTGGCGCCGGCGATTCCGGTGGCCGGCGGCGTGATTGCTTATACCAGACGTGCGTTTGGCAAACGGCTGACTTTTATTGCCGGCTGGTTTGTGGCCATGGCCTATATCAGCATTGTTCCCTGGGAGTCAATCGCCATCAACGATATTATTTCTTATATTTTTCCTGCCTTAAAAAACGGGAATCCGCTGTATTCGCTGGCAGGAGAAAATATATACGGGGCAACCATTGTTCTGGGAATTGCGCTGTCTCTTGTGGTAATTTTAATTAACTGGCGGGGAGTGGAAAAAGGGGCGTCATTTCAGAGTATTATGACATTAAGTTTATTGGGAGGAAGCCTGATTTGCGTGGTCTTCGCGCTGGTACATATGGATGTTTCCAATCTGATTACGCCGGTATATTCCCAGATAGAGGGGAAAAGCCATACGACGATATGGGCGGGAATTTTTACGATGTTTGGGCTGGCGCCGTCCTATTTTTCGGGATTTGATACGATTCCGCAGAGTGTGGAGGCGGCTCCGAATGTAAACAAGAAGAAGCTGGGTAAGGTGATTGTCATTGCTCTGATTTCGGCGGGAATCTTTTATGCCATGATCTTTTTATCCGCGGGCCTGGCCTATCCCTGGACGGAGACGATTGATATGGACAGACCGGTTTTGTCAAATCTGTTCGCGACAATTTACCCAGGACCTTTGGGGACAGTTCTGTGGTATATCTGTATCATTGCCACGCTTGCCGGGTTGTTTAGTACCTGGAACGGTTTCTATATGGCGGGTTCCCGGGTGCTGTATGGAATGGCGAAAGCAGGAGTTCTGCCATCTGTATTTGCAAAGGAACATCCAAAGTATAAAACTCCTTATGTGGCAAATCTGTTTGTTGCCGTAACCATGGTTTTCGGGCCGTTTTTGGGAGCCGGAGTTTTGGATATTCTGAGTGTGCTGTCCTCTTCCGGTTTCGTCATTGGATGGGGCATTGCCTGCCTGGCGGTAATTCGTTTGCGCAGAACAGAGCCTCAGCTGGAACGTCCTTACCGGATCCCGGGCGGAATTGTGATTCCGGTGATTGCATTTATATTTTGCATTTTGATGTTTTTCAATTGTATCCTGCCTGGAATGCCAGGATACATGGGTGTCAGCGGATTGGCCGCTTTTGTGATCTGGACAATCCTGGGACTTCTGTTTTACAAGGTAACGAATAAATAGAAAGCTGCGCTTCTTAACTTTTGCAGGGGTTGAGAAGCGCGTTTTGATGCGCAGACTTTGGTGATGAAAAATAACATGGACATGAAGCGAAGTTAGTGTTACAATTTCAGAGAGTATATTTATTTTGAAACCGATATGGAGTCAGAAGAACGGGTAAATGTATGAAAGATAAAATTAAATTAAAGGGACATTTGAAGTCTTACCTGAGATGGCCGCTGTATCTGATGATCTTATTGATCATTATGGATGTGGGAATTTATTTTGTCAGTTTTAAGGCTGGCGCCATGGCAACCGTATTTACGGCGGTCTATGCGGTGATCGCAGTGCTTTTGTATTTTACAAAGCGGTCGGCGATTTTTAATGAATTGATTTCTTTTGCCACCCAGTATGGGCAGATTCAAAAGAATCTTTTGAAGGAGTTTGCGCTGCCTTATGTACTGCTGGATCAGAAAGGACGGATTCTCTGGATGAACAGGGAATTTGAGTATCTGACAGGGAAGGATAAAACGTATCACCGTTTTATTGGCGGCATTTTTCAGGAAATCAATTTGGAAAAGCTTCCCATGCAAAACGAGGTGCGGGACATTGACGTTAATTACAAAGAGCATGCGTACCGTGCCAGCATGAAGCGGGTGGAGATCGATGAATTGTTTGAGGATTCGCAGATTCTCGAAACCGAGGAGAAAGATAATTTCCTGATCTCTCTGTATTTGTTTGACGAAACAGAGCTGCGGACCTATATGCATAAGATCGAGGAAGAGCAGCTGGTTACAGCTCTTTTATATCTTGATAATTATGAGGAAGTGCTGGAAAGTATCGAGGAAGTCCGCAGTTCGCTGCTTCTGGCGCTGATTGAACGAAAGATTAATAAATATTTTACCGCAGTGGACGGCGTAGTGAAGAAGCTGGAAAAGGATAAGTATTTCATCGTCATGCGCCGCAAGACACTGGAACAGTTAAAGGCAAAGAAATTTAATATTCTGGAAGAAGTAAAAGGCGTCAATATCGGTAATGAGATGGCGGTGACTGTCAGCATGGGTATCGGTATGAAAGCGGATGGTCTGGCGCAGACCAGTGAATACGCGCGGATTGCCATTGACCTGGCTTTGGGCCGGGGCGGTGATCAGGTGGTCATCAAAGATGGTAATAATATCACGTATTTTGGCGGAAAGTCCAAGATGATGGAGAAAAATACCCGTGTAAAGGCCCGTGTGAAAGCCCATGCTTTGAAGGAGTTCATGCTTAGCAAGGACAAGGTTGTGGTTATGGGCCATAAGATTACGGATGTGGATTCTTTTGGCGCGGCTATTGGTATCTTCCGGGCGGCCAGGACGCTGGATAAGAAGGCCTATATTGTGATCAATAATCCGACTTCGTCGATTCGCCCCTTGATGGATTGTTTCCTGCAAAATAAGGATTACGATCCGCACATGTTTGTAAAGAGCCATGAGGCGAAGGAAATCGTCGATGATAACACGGTGGTGGTGGTAGTAGATACAAACCGCCGCAATTATACGGAATGTGAAGAGTTATTGACAATGACCCGGACGATTGTGGTGCTGGATCATCACAGACAGGGTAAGGACGTTATTACCAACGCGGTGCTCTCTTATATTGAGCCGTATGCTTCTTCGGCCTGTGAGATGGTGGCTGAGATTTTGCAGTATTTTGATGATAATATACGGATTCGTAATATTGAGGCGGATAGTATTTATGCGGGTATTATGATAGATACCAATAATTTCCTGACAAAAACTGGTGTGCGTACCTTTGAGGCGGCGGCCTTTTTAAGACGCTGCGGCGCCGATGTTACCAGAGTCCGTAAGATATTCCGCGAACATGTGGAGGATTACCGGGCGAGAGGAGAGGCTATTCGCAATGCAGAATTGTTCCGCACGTATTTTGCTATTTCCGAATGCCCAAGCGAGGGTCTGGACAGCCCGACGGTGGTGGGAGCCCAGGCGGCCAATGAACTGTTGAATATTATCGGAGTGAAGGCCTCCTTTGTGCTGACCAATTATCATAATACCATTTATATCAGTGCCCGTTCCATTGATGAAATCAATGTACAGTTGATTATGGAGCGTATGGGCGGCGGCGGCCATTTGAACATTGCCGGGGCGCAGATTGAACATGCTACCGTGGCAGAGGCCCGTGATATGCTGAAAGAAACGTTACAGAAAATGCTGGATGAAGGAGATATATAGTTATGAAAGTGATTTTATTGGAAGATGTAAAAAGTCTGGGAAAGAAAGGCCAGGTAGTCAATGTCAGCGATGGTTATGCCAGAAACATGCTGTTTCCCAAGAAACTGGCTTTGGAAGCAACCCCCAAGAATATGAATGACTTGAAATTAAAGAAGGCTCATGAAGAAAAAGTAGCCCAGGAAAATCTGGATGCTGCCCGTGCTTTTGCGGAAGAACTGAAAGGTAAAGAAGTTGTAGTTTCTATCAAAGTGGGCGATAACGGAAAAGCCTTTGGTTCCATTTCTACGAAGGAAATTGCGGAAGCGGCCAAGACTCAGTTGGGCTATGATTTGGATAAGAAGAAATTCCAGCTGCCGACGCCGATCCGGGAATTGGGGACAACCATGGTTCCCATTAAACTGCACACAAAGGTGACTGGCGAATTGAAAGTTATCGTGAAGGAAGCGTAAGATTAAATGGAAGAGGCGTTGATAAAAAAAATATTGCCTCACAGCGAGGAAGCGGAGCGTTCTGTTGTCGGCTGCATGATGATGAGCAGAGATGCGATTATGTCAGCGGCAGAGATTTTGAACGGTGAAGATTTCTATCTGCAGCAGATGGGCGTCGTGTTTGATTCCATGGTGGAGTTGTTCAATGAAGGCAAACCGGTAGATTTTGTTACTTTGCCGGAAAAATTGAAAGAAAAGGATGTGCCGCCGGAAATCAGCAGTATGGAATTTGCCAGGGATTTGCTGACGGCGGTCCCCACATCTGCCAATGTGAAATATTATGCCAATATCGTAGCGGAAAAAGCGACGCTGCGGCGTTTGATTAAATTAAATGAAGAAATTGCCAATAGCTGCTATCTGGGTAAGGAGCCGACAGAAGTCATTTTGGAAGATACGGAACGCAAGATGTTCCAGCTGCTTCAGCAGAGAAACAGCGGTGATTATGTTCCCATTCGTCAGATTGTCCTGCATGCCCTGGAGACCATTGAAAAGGCTTCCCAGACGAAAGGAAATGTTACCGGACTTCCTACGGGATTTGTGGATTTGGATTATAAAACTTCCGGTTTTCAACCTTCGGATTTGATTTTGATAGCTGCCCGTCCATCCATGGGTAAAACGGCTTTTGTGTTAAATATTGCCCAGTATATGGCTTTTCATGAGAACTATACGGTGGCAGTATTCAGTTTGGAGATGAGCAAAGAACAGCTGGTAAACCGTCTGTTCTCTCTGGAATCCCGTGTGGATTCACAGAAGATCCGTACGGGTAATCTGGAAGATGAGGACTGGGCGAAACTGATTGAGGGAGCCGGTATTATCGGCAATTCCAAGCTGATTATCGATGATACGCCAGGTATTTCGGTATCGGAACTTCGTTCCAAATGCCGTAAGATGAAACTGGAACAAGGTCTGGACCTTATCATCATCGACTATTTGCAGCTGATGTCAGGGCGCAGCAGGGGAGGTGATTCCCGCCAGCAGGAAATATCGGATATTTCCCGTGCTTTGAAAGGCGTTGCCAGAGAATTAAATGTTCCGGTGGTGGCGCTGTCACAGCTTAGCCGTGCGGTTGAGAAAAGGGATGATAAGCGTCCTATGCTGTCGGATCTTCGTGAATCCGGAGCCATTGAGCAGGACGCCGATGTGGTTATGTTCATCTACCGGGAGGACTACTATAATAAAGATACGGAAAACAAAAATATGGCGGAGATCATCATTGCCAAACAAAGAAATGGCCCTATCGGAACCATTAATCTGGTATGGATGCCGGAATATACCCGGTTTGTCAATGCCAGACGGGATTAGAAATTTTGACGTTACTGTTCACACCGTGAACAGTAACGTTTTGATTTTTATGCCGGAATTCGTCGAGGAGAAATTCTTGTATTTCCATTGCCGGATGCTATAATGGTATCAGATGGAGGCTAAGTGTATGGATGAGATCAGATATCCCATTTCCGAGGCGGCGAAACTCACCCAGGTGGATGCCCATGTGCTGCGCTATTGGGAAGAAGAACTGGGCTTAACGATCAGCCGGAATGAGATGGGTCATCGTTACTATACAGAAAAAGACATCCAGACTTTCCTGGAAATTAAGGAACTGAAGAGGGAGGGAATGCAGCTGCGTTCCATCCGGGAGAAATTGAGAAATGAACAGGAATCCAGAGGGTTGCCAAGAGTAATTATTATGAAACCCAAAAGTTTACGGGAAAATGAGAACGTAGCAAAGAGTACGGCAGCGGCAGAAAAGACACAAACGAAAGGTTCCCAGCCATCGCCAGAGGATGAGTTTTTAGAAATTATGGACAGACTGGTACGGGAAATTCGTAGAAATGAACGAAAGGAAGGCCGTTACCGGAGGCTGGACGAAGCTATTCGCAGACACCAGCAATCCCGCAGGCTGGTGGCAGTAACCCAGGAAAAAGGCCGAAACAGAAGAAAAAACAGGCTGAAGAAAGAAAAATAAAGGCTTGGAATATTGCAGAGAAGATTGCTGGATCCCCTTTTAGGAAAACAAGTAGAATGTTGCTCTTGTTTTCCCGGAAAGGGGCATTCTTTTGGAAGAAAAAAGTAAAATATTGACTATATTTGCCAGAATTACTATAATGATAGAAGGCAAATCGTATCTAATAATTCGTTCTAAATCCATAATTATTGGAAAATTTCCCTGATTATAAATTATAATGTTTTAGAAGGCGGTTTAATACATAATGGAAAAAAGAATATCCATTAAAGATATAGCAGATATGGCGGGCGTATCAATTGCTACTGTTTCTCGCGTGATAAATCAGAACGGCAGGTATTCAAAAGAGACGGAAGAATGTGTAAGAAAGATTATGGAAGAGCATGATTTTCATCCGAATCAGCTGGCCAGAGGATTAAGAGTAAATACGGTAAAAGTGATTGGAATTTTGGTTCCTGATATAACAAATGAATTTTTCGCGAATATTACATTGGAGCTGCAAAAATTATTGATGGAATATGGGTATTTGACTCTGATTTGCAGCAATAATGAGAATACAAAATTGGAAAATGAACAGATGGATATGCTCCTTGGGCAAAGGGTAGGCGGAATTATTTATGTGGGAGGGCATGGTGCTGTTAAGGAAATTAAAGATATTCCGCTTATTTGTATTGACCGAAAACCCAATTTCATAGAGGAAAAGTCAAAATTGTCCTATGTTTTTATAGAGAGCGATAACGTGAAAGGTGGAATGTTGGCCGCAGAGGAATTAATAAGAAAAAATTGCAGGAATATTTATATTACCAGTTATGATACGAAAATATCGGCCTATAAAGATCGTGTTGCAGGTTTTATGTCTACAATGAAAAAGTATAATAGAAAATCGGAATTGCGAATTGTGGAGTACATGAACCATTATAATGAGGGTGAGAGTGCTATGCAAAATATTCTTCAGGAAGATCCGGACGTAGATGGTATTTTTTTTACTACAGATTATCTGGCTTTGGGAGGATTGCGGGCATTGGCACGTCATAATATCGCTGTTCCGGAAAAAGTGAAACTGGTCGGTTATGACGATATTTCATTAAGTACGAATGTATTTCCTTCTTTGACCACTGTGAGGCAAAATGTAAAGCAAATTGCACGGGATGCAGTAACAAGTATGCTTATCCTGATTAATGGTGGTGTCGTAGAACAACCATATCAAAAGATCGATGTTCAGTTAATTCATAGAGAGACAACCTAATGGAAAGATTATTGGTAAATATGCACAAAAAAAATGGATGAAAAATATTGAAAAATATTAAAAAATATAAATATGGCTTGACATTCAATGTTGCATCGTATATGATATATCACATAAGTTATTATTTTAGCCGTTGCGTAAACCTTTACTCAAATAGAAGCAAAGAAAGGGGGCTAAAAAGAGAATTTAATTTTTTTTGGTGAGTAAACCTTTACCCATGGCTTTAATACAAGAAAGGAACAGAAAAGGATGGTAAGATACGAACGGTATATTTATGAACCGGAATTAATTACTGCGATTTTGGATCAGTGTGAGATTGTTACCGTTGGCTTTATGGATAAAGAAAACGCCTATGTAGTTCCCATGAATTATGGGTATCGAGCAACGGAAGATCGGTTGTTTTTGTATCTTCATACGGGAAAGACGGGATACAAGCTAAAGCTAATAGAGAAAAATCCAAAAGTATGTTGTTCCTTTTTTGCATGGCAGAATTTTCCTGATTGTCCGTATCGTGGAAGAGTCCATGATTTTATGTCAGTCATGGCATTTGGAAGGATCAGAAAATTAGATTTAGAAACGGAAAGTGAGCATTTCAAAGCGGGATTGCAGGCCTTATTCAAAAAGTATCATCGTTCGGGCTGCAAAAATCCCAAGGGTATGAAAGCTATCAACATTTATGTGATTGAGTGCGACTGGAACGATGTGACGGGAAAATCCGAACATCCGATTCGAAAACCGGAGGATGCCGTATTCGGTGATGTTCATTTATTGCCGGAGAATCATACGCCATATGAGGAGGCAGATCTGTACAAATTTCGAAAAGATTGTCTCAAGAGCAGTGAATATTTGCAATATGTTGAGAAAACTTAAAGTGTATTTTTTTGTCGGTTAAGTAAACCTTTACCCATGCGAGAAGGAGGGAATATAAGATGGATCCAAAGAGGGAATGGGAAATGTTTACAGGTTCGCGGTTAAACGGCGCCAGTAAGATTGATGCCGCGGAATCTGTAAGGAGACTCCAGAAGCCTGTCGGAAAGGTAGATGTGGTTCTGGATACGGACACATATAATGAAATTGATGATCAATATGCTTTGGCATATATAATTAAATCCACAGAGAAATTGAACACGAAAGCAATTTATGCTGCTCCATTTTTTAACTTTAAATCTTCCAGTCCGGAGGATGGTATGGAGAAAAGCTATGATGAGATTCTGAATGTTCTTACGTTAATGGGAAGGGAGGATCTCAAAAAGGATGTCTATAAGGGCTCCCGGGAATTCCTATCCGATGAGGTAACGCCGGTTATTTCTCCGGCAGCGGAGGATCTTGTAAAAAGGTCGAAGAAATATACGAAAGAAAATCCCCTTTATGTGATAGCCATTGGCGCCATCACCAATATTGCTTCCGCTGTTTTGATGGATCCTGAAATTATCGATCGCATTGTTGTGATCTGGCTGGGCGGTCATGCCATTCACTGGCCAAACAATAAAGAGTTTAATCTTTGTCATGATATTGCGGCCGCCCGGATTATTTTTGGCTGCGGAGTGCCATTGGTACAGCTGCCGTGTATGGGTGTTGTTTCTGCTTTCACAACCAGCGGTCCGGAGTTGGAATATCATTTGAGGGGAAAAAATAAACTTTGTGACTACCTGATTGATGTTACGACACAGGCAGCGAAAGAAGCTTATGGGAAAGAAGTTTGGACGAGACCAATCTGGGACGTGACTGCGGTTGCATGGCTTTTGGACGGAGATTTTGAAGAAGACTGTTTGATTGCCAGTCCCATTCCGGAGTATGACGATCAGTATGCATTTAATCCCAATCGTCATTTGATTAAATATGTTTATAACATTAAGCGGGATAATTTATTTGGCGATTTGTTTAAAAAGTTAACTATGTAAAATGTACGGAAAGAAAAAGGAGAAATAATATGAAGAGAAGATTTATAACAATGATGCTTGCAGCTGCTGTGGCAGCAACAACCGTTGCAGGGTGTGGCGGCGAATCCGAAGATTCTTCTGCCAACGGAAACAGTACGTCTGATGAAACGAATACCTCCAGTTCTGACTCCGGTGACGGCGTCACCATTAAATGGATTTCTCAGGGCCCGGGCGATGATAACTGGGAGGGATATACAAAACCGATTTTAGAGAAATTTGAAGAAGAGACAGGTATTCATGTGGAAACAGAATTTTATGCATTTAACGATCTGTTCCAGGTGCTGGAAACAAAGGCAGCGGCAGGAGAAAGTGACTTTGATGTATGCTCTGTGGATGTTACCTATGTTGCAAAGTATGGTTCTTCCGGTTATTTGGATCCATTGGATGATGTCTTCACAGATGAAGAAAAGGCTCTGTGGGACGAGGCTTCTTATGCTGCAGGTGTTTGGGATGGTACGATGTATGCGGCTCCGGAAAATACATCTTCCCAGGTATTGTATTACAATAAAACTTTGTTGGATGAAGCCGGTATTGAAATTCCGGAAAATGATGCGGAAAACCGCCTGACTTATGAACAGGTAGCTGCTCTTGCAAAAGAAGCGCAGGAGAAGCTGGATCCGGATGGCTCCAGAGGAATTATCGGTCTGGATTTCCAGCAGGTAAGCCGTGTTTATCAGATGAATATGCTTCCAAACTCTATGGGTGGGGCAAATATCAGTGAGGATGGTTATACCTTGGATGGCGTGATCAATACGGACGCCTGGATTGACGCCATGACCTGGTATCAAAATCTCGTTGCTGATGGAATTGCTTCACAGGGATACGATGCAGACGGTGTGGCTTCCCAGTTTTATTCAGGAAATATGGTATTTATTGTAAATGGAACCTGGTGCAGAGGAAGAATGACCTGTGATGATGAAATTGGCTGTACCTATGCACCGTGTTTTGAAGGGCATGAAGACGATGTTGCTACCTCTACCGGAAGCTGGTATTTTGGTATTAATTCCCAGTCTAAGGAAAAAGAAGCTGCAGCAGAATTTGTAAGATATTTTACAATTGGTGAAGGAAGCGATATGTGGCTTGAGATCAACGGGGATGTTCCGTCCCGTCTGGATAAACAGCAGGAAATTGCAGATGATCCGGACGCACTTCCGGAAATGAAGATTGCAGCATATGAGGCGGCTAATACTGCTTTTCCAAGAGCCGTAACCCCTCTGTTTGGTGAATATTCTACCGTATTAAATGCCGCATGGGAAGATGTTCGAAATGGAGCAGATGTTGAAGAGGTGATTAATTCCGCCATTGATCAATATGCTTCAGCAGTAGCGGCAAGTCAGAATTAAGGGTTTGACTTTTAACGGCATCCCCACTGAAAAGGGATGCCGTTTCTTTTAGAAAAGAAAGCGGGTGATGAAAGATGCAGAGAATATACATTAAAAATAAATGGCTTCCTTATCTTTTGATTTTGCCAACGACTGTTTTGATTTGCATTTTCAAAATTGGTCCTATCATCGACAGTGTTTACCAGAGTTTTATATCATCAAAGGTAGAAGGGTTTACATTATCAAATTATGTATTATTATTTCAGGATAAGACTTTTTGGAATTCTCTTTGGGTTACTGTAAAGATGAATCTGATTATGATTCCTTTACAGATTATAATTGCCTTTATTCTGGCACTGCTGGTCAACGTGAAGGTAAAAGGAATTACTGCTTTTCGGACATTATTTTTCCTGCCATTTTGTGTTTCCCTGACGATTTCTACAGTTATCTGGAGTATGTTATTGAATATCAATGATGGTGTTGTTAATAGCTTTCTTGGTGTTTTAGGGATTTCCCGCATTGGTTTTTTGATTGATAAAAGATATGCATTGCTGTCTATTATATTGATTTGCTCCTGGAGAGGATGTGCCTATTGGATGATGTTCTTTTTGGCGGGTCTGAAGGGAATTGATACGGAATTGTATGAGGCGGCAGAAATTGACGGATGCGGTTTTTTTAAACGCCTGTTTTATATGACGATTCCGCTGCTGAAAAATACCTTTTTATTTGTTCTGGTAGCAAACACAACGGCGAATTTCCTGATATTTACGCCGATACAGATTGCCACGGGAGGTGGCCCGCAGAACAGCACCGATGTATTGATGTATGAGGCATATAAGGCTGCCTTTTCTTATTCGAACAGACCACGATCTTCCTGTATTGTTGTCATACTGTTAATTATTATTGGTATCATTTGCATCCTGCAAAATAAATTCCTGACAGAGAAGGAGTGAGAGCCATGAGTAGTCAAAAGAAAATGAAAATAAATAAAATTGTATTATATTTTTTCCTGGTATTGATCGCTTTTACATCGCTGTTCCCGATATTATTTTGTTTGTCAGCAAGTCTGCGGTCACAGCAGGATTTATCTGCAAATTTATTTCCGTTTACCATAAAGTCTCTGATTCCTACGGAATTTACGTTTCAGAATTATGTTACAATCTTTACGGATTATAATTTTTTGAAGCCGATTATTAATACGGTGGTAGTTACCGGTGTATCCATTCTTGGCGGCTGTATATTGAATGCTATGGCTGCATTTGCGTTTACCTGCTTTAAATTTAGGGGCAGGAGATTGTTTTATGTACTGGTTATGTTGTCCTTTATGGTGCCTTTTGAATCGATTGCCATTCCTCTTTATAGTATAGCCAGTAAATTAAATTTGGTAGATACCTATGCAGGTATGATTCTTCCGGCGATTGCCGATGGTATGGTAATTTTTCTTTTTATTCAGTTTTTTAAAGATTTACCCCTTAGTCTGGTGGAGGCCGCGCGTGTAGATGGAGCTGCCTGGCCCAGGATTTTCTGGTCAATTGTGGTGCCATTGGCAAAGCCTGTCTTTATTACGGCTGGATTAATGATTTTTATGTCGCAATGGAATTCTTATTTGTGGCCGCTTTTGGTTGCAAGATCAAAGGATATCAGGACAATTCAGATTGCAATTAGTGCATTTAGCGGTGAACGTGCGATTCAATGGACCTTAATATATGCAGCGACTACGATATCAATTATTATGCCGATTATAGTTTTTATACCTCTGCAAAAATATTATGTAGATGGTATTACCGCAGGCAGTGTGAAGGGATGATTAAGGATTGTTCTGGTGTATTGCGTAGGTTAAAAATGATAAACAGGAGGACGACGAAACATGAAAGCGCTGTGCTTTGGTTCCCTGAATATCGATAAGAGATATTTGGTGGATCATTTTGTGAAAAAGGGAGAAACACAGTCATCGGAATCGCTTCGAATATTTGGCGGAGGAAAGGGACTTAATCAATCAATCGCCATGGCAAGAGCCGGTATTCCTACCTGGCATGCCGGGGCAATTGGCACCGATGGTTTATTCCTTTTAGATTTGTTAGAACAGGCCGGGGTGGATACACGGTATGTAGCTGTATTGGATTCTGTAAAAACCGGTCATGCGATTATACAAAATGACAGAGATGGAGATAATTGTATCCTTCTGCATGGAGGGGCTAATCTGGCAATTACCGAGGCGCAGGTAGATCGGGCAATTGATGATTTCGCAGAAAATGATGTGTTGGTACTGCAAAATGAAATTAATAAATTAGATTATATTATCCAAAAGGCTCATGAAAAGGGATTAACAATTATCCTGAATCCATCCCCAATGAATCAAACGGTCTTGGATCTTCCATTGGAATATGTGGATTATTTTATTTTGAATGAGGTGGAAGCAAGTCAGATTCTTGGCATTGAATTAGAAGGAGAGGCCAACTGGGAGGATGTTGCAAAGCAGCTGCGCGGACGCTTCCCAAATGCAAGAATTATGTTGACTTTGGGTGATATGGGATCTTTATATGCGGATGCCAATACAACGATATACCAAAGTGCCTATAAAGTAGAGGTGGTAGATACTACGGCCGCGGGAGATACTTTTACGGGATATTTTATAGCCGGAATATTGAATCATCAGGATATGAGGGTAGTTATGGAACGGGCATCCAAAGCAGCGGCAATAGCGGTTACCCGGGCAGGAGCGGCGCCTGCAATTCCTTCATATATGGAAGTTGAACAGTTTTAGATATCGGCATTTGCCGGGCAAAAGATAAATTAAGCCCCTCAATCGAGGGGCTTGTGTGCCGGTAATCTTCGGATACGTAGTATCCTGGAAATAGTTACTGTGCCAGATAATCGTTTATCTGATCAACCAGCAGGTCCGGATCAATGCCATGTACCATTGCAGCCTCTTCCAGTGTTTCACCCTGGGATGCCGGGCATCCGATACAGTGCATACCTGCGTTCATAAGAATAACAATAATATTTCTATCAACTCCGATCAGATCTGAGATAATCATATCTTTAGAAATTTTAGCCATGAGTGGTTGTCCTCCTTCTTTTTAGTAGCCTTATTATAATACCAAATTTCTACTAAAGCAATACCGGTTTTTGGGGTTAATGTTTGTAAATTAATACTTGTATTCTTTGAAATGATATATTAGAATGTGCTTATAACCTGGGACACGATAATGCCGCAGGCAAAATATTAAGAAGGAGGATTTTAATTATGGCATACGTTATTACTGATGAATGTGTAGCATGTGGAACATGCGCTGGTGAATGTCCAGTAGAAGCTATCAGCGAAGGTGATGGCAAATTTGAAATTGATGCTGATACCTGTGTAGAATGCGGAACATGTGCAGGTGTCTGTCCAACCGAAGCTATCGTTGAGGGATAATTTTCGTTAGCTTCACAGCAAATATATGGTGAAAATAAAGGTGCGCAGCCTCTTGGAAGAGGTTGCGCATCTTTGTTGTAAACGGTTAAAGAGTATTCTCGTTGTTTATTGTACCCTTAAAGAGTGCTGATTGCAAGGATACATTTGCATTAATTGTTTTTTCTTCAAGCCAAAATTGATAATTGCTGAAGCGCCTGTTTAGGGACAATTACTTCGCCGTGTTCCCAAAGATAGGACTCTTCTGCGGCACTGCCGGCTCTGCCATTCCCGTATTCGGAGAGAATATTGCATATTTTATTGAAGTCTTCCGGGCTGGCTCCTGTCTGGTGCAGCAGTAAAAGATAAGCACCGTTTTTGTCTTTATATAACACATTTTCTCCGTCATAGAAATCCTGAACTGCACGGGAAGCAGATATAACGGTGTCCAGTTTGGGGAAAGAAAACAGACGAATCAGATCCGGTGTTTTTTCCGGAAGATCTGGTTTTTCCTTCGCTGGCGGCGCAGCCGACGCCGTTTTTCCGGTGTTTTTTTTCGGCTCTTTTTCTTTTGATTTTTTTAACTTGCTTTCGCATAATCGCTGAAACAGATCCAGAATATCATCTGCACCGGATACGGCCGGAATTTCGGGATGAGTTCCCGCTTCTTCTTCCACTGCCTGTGTAAATCTGGAAAAACGGGTATCCAGCTCTTCCGGGTCTTCCACCTTGGTCACAATCAGGACAATACTGTCCGGAGTGATGGGGATCGCTTCGATCATCAGCGGTATATTGTCTGCTTCGAAGCCGTATTCATTCTGTGCCTGTATCATCATGTCGCGAAAAAGTTCTTTGGCTTTATCGCTGCCGTAGGCTAACTCACTAATTTTAATCTGGCGGTCGTCCAGATCTTCACGAGTCAGAGTACAGCGAATTTGATTTTCGTTAATTTTCTCTATTTTCAAGATATCACATCCTTTATCAATACATTATATACTAAGACAAATTAATATGTAAAGTAAATCCTTTTATTTTCAAAATTTCCTTGCATTGTAAAAAAATATAGGTATAATAGATAGAGAAGAGGTGGCATTGTCCGCAGAAAGGATGTGATGCCAGCTAAAGTTCTATAATTTCATTTTTGGTAACTGTATTTGATCATGACAGTTATAATCATTTCAGTATCTATTCGGTTTTCACCGTAATTTTCCCATCGACAAGTTTTTAAAGAAATATAGGGGACAGATGCCATCTTTTCAAATATTCGGCTTATCCGGTAAACATAGAAAGGTAGCGGTTATATATCACGAAATGCTCCGCTGTTATAAGTAGTATGAAAAAAGGAAAGAATCAAAAACAAACTCTTCGGAAAGAATTGGAGGCCTACGAAAAGCAGGGAATTAGTTTATGGCTTAATGGCGTTCCCAGTACGCCGAAGGAGATCCAGAAGGCCCATCGGGTGGCCGAGGAGGTATCTTATATGCGTGATTATGTCCATGATGACAATGGATGTCTTATGCGATTGGAATTTGATTCCGTTCGAAACGAGTAAGAATATGTAAAATACAATGCAGAGTCAGTAAGAATATGTAGAGTACAATGCAGAGTCACTCTGAAAAGATAAAGTTCCGGCACGTTGTAATTGTGGTTCCCTCCGCGTGCATACACGTGCCGGAAATACGATTATCGCAAAAAATGTCAAATTTTCTGGAAGAAAAGGATGACGGAAATCGATTATGCGGTTATAATAAAATAGGTGTAATGAAATAAAAGAAAAAGTAAGAACCGGAGGTTCCAACAGATGAAAAAAAGAGTATCGCCTGTATTGCTGGTACTATTCCTGATTTTAGTGGTAGCGGCGGCGGGCATCCTTTCTATTATAGTGGCGAGGCTGAAGCCCACCACCGAGCGGGTCAGCGCAGAGGAATATTTTGGAGAGACCGCTTCCGATGAGGCGGTTTTGATTGTCGATAAGGAAAAGAAGGAAGAAAAGGTAAAAATTATAGACGGCAGATATTATGCAGATTTATCTGCCGTAGGATCATACATTACCGGCAGCTTTTTCTGGGATGCAGATCAGGGTGTTATGCTGTGTACCCTGCCGACAGAGCTGTTCCAGATCGCGCCGGAGGCGGCTGAATATCAGAATTCCCAGGGTGTACAGAATGTGGGATATCCCATCGTGAAAGCGGTTGATGGAGTATATTATATTGAATTGGAATTCGTAAAACAGTTTGCTGATATGGAATACACTGTTTATGAAGAACCTGCCCGTGTAGTTGTGCAGACTACATGGCAGGCAGAAACAGTAGTAACTGTCACGAAAAATGATGAATTACGGCAAAAAGGCGGACCAAAGAGTCCGATTCTCACTGATTTGACTAAGGATCAGAAATTGTATCTGGTAGAAGAATTGGAGAATTGGTGTCAGGTTATTACGGAAGATGGATACAATGGTTACGTGGAAAAAAGCTCTCTGTCAGAACCGGAGACAATGATGGAGTCTCATACCTCAACGGCGCCGGAATATACCAGTCTGACCAGAGATCATAAGATTAATATGGCGTGGCATCAGGTGACCAATCAGGAAGGAAATCAGACATTAGCCAGTATGGTGGCGAATACACAGGGATTAAACACCATATCGCCTACCTGGTTTTCCGTTGTTGATAATAGTGGAACGCTTTCTTCTCTGGCCAGCGCGGATTATGTAACCGAGGCCCATAGCCTGGGTCTGGAGGTCTGGGGCTTGATTGATAACTTTAGCGCACAGGCGGATACCACGACCTGGCTTTCCAGTACGACTGCCAGAATCAATATCATCAATCAGTTGATGAGTTATGTGAGCCAGACGGGTATGGATGGCATTAATCTGGATTTTGAGAGTATTACGGAAACACAGGCACCATATTATATTCAGTTTATCCGTGAACTTTCTATTGCATGCAGAAACTGGAATGTGGTATTATCTGTTGACGATCCGGTACCGATGTCTTATACTGCCCATTATAATAGGAAAGAACAGGGGCTGGTGGCAGATTATGTGATTATCATGGGTTACGATGAGCATCACACGTCATCTGAAGAGGCAGGTTCCGTAGCTTCTCTGAATTTTGTGAAAAATGGCATTATAGATACCTTAAAAGAAGTGCCGGCAGAGAAGGTAATCAACGGAATCCCTTTCTATACAAGAGTTTGGACAGAATCTTTTGGAGCCGATGGCGGACTGAGCAGTGAAGTTCTTTCCATGAATGCGACGGATGCATATATCGCGGAGCATGGAATGGAAACCTACTGGGATGAAGAATGCGGACAGACTGTGGCTGCTTTGGAGACAGATGAAGCTATTTATACAATTTGGGTAGAAGATGAAAAATCGGTTGAAGAAAAGATGAAGGTAATTCAGGAGTATCAGTTAGCCGGTGTGGCCGAATGGAAACTGGGCCGGGAGAAAGCAGAGGTATGGCCGGTTATCATGCAGTATTTACAATAAGAAATGAAGCAAAGTGAAACACGAGGGGAAAAATAAGAGAAAGGCGGTAAACAAAATGGCAGATGAAATGTTCAAAACAACACTGATGGGCGGATTCGATAAGGATGATGTCCTGAACCGGGTTCAAATGATGCAGGATGAGGCATTTGCAGAAAAAAGTAAACTGCTGAAGAGAATTAAAGAAAAGGATGCCAAAATTGCAGAATTGAACAGACAGTTGCTGGCAAAGGATATTGAAAAGCAGGATGCATTGGAATCGCAGAAGTTAGATCATGAACAGGAAACCAGTGATTTGCGGAAACGTCTGGAGGAGAAACAGGAACAGAAAGAACGGCTGGAGCGGGAAATCTCTGTGAAATACCAGAAATACATTGATCATTATGATTTGATTGGCGGTTTGATTCTGGAGGCGCGGGAAAAAGCAGATCGTATTGTAAAAGAGGCAGAGGAAAAACGAGATAGCATTATGATACAGGCACAGGAAGAAGCACAGAAGTGCCTGGATGTTGTTCAGAAGGAAGTAGATGATAAGCTGGCGGAAGGCAAGAGAAAATATATTGCGGTGCAGGAAGAAATGAATGAGATTGTAGAGTTGATTAACCAGGCACAGCGCAGATTTATGTCTTCCTACAAAGAAGTGCATAAGATTATCAGCACTATGCCGGAATCTATGAAAGAACTGGAGGATGAGGCGGAGACGACAAATCCGGAGACAGAAGAACAGGCAGTTCCGGAATCAATTCCGGAGATTCCGATTCCGGAAGACGCAGACTATGATGAAGAAGATAGTCTGGATGAGGCGGATGAAGATTTATCTCAGGAAGAACTCCTCTCATTACTTAATAAAGAGGATTAAGGTTTTGAAAAAACTTTCGGAGCATATACTTTAAAGAGTAGGTTTCGGGAGTTTTTTGTGAATAAAAGAAAATTGGAATTGGGAATGGCGCTTTTGCTGTTAGTGGGAACCTATTTTCTGGCAAGAGCCGGCGCCAGTATGGTGGCAAAGCAGGAAGAGGCGGTGTATACGGTGGTTGTGGACCCGGGACATGGAGGAAGTGATCCGGGAAAAATCGGTATACACAATGAACAGGAGAAGGATATCAACCTGCAAATTTCAGAACTTTTGAAGGCGGAATTGGAAGCGAATCAGGTGCGGGTGGTAATGACCCGGACGGAGGATATGGATTTGGCCGGAGAAAATAGCCAGAACCGGAAACTGGATGATTTGCGGGCGCGCTGTGAGTTGATTCACGAGACAAATCCGGACTGTGTGATCAGTGTTCATCAAAACAGCTATTCTGAGGAGGCCATCAATGGCGCGCAGGTGTTTTATTACGAGCATTCCGCGGAAGGGAAGAAGCTGGCGGAAATTTTGCAGGATGCGTTGGTTACCGGATTGGATCCGGAGAATCACCGGCAGGCAAAAGGAAATACCAGTTATTATATGTTAAAGAAAACCGATGCCACATTGGTGATTGTGGAATGCGGATTTTTGAGTAACGGGGCAGAGGCGGCAAAACTGTCAGATGAATCTTATCAAAAACAGGTGGCGGAGGCTATTTGCCAGGGAACACTTACGTATTTGGAACAGACGGGTGAAGGTCTGACTTGAATTCTATAAAGTACTGGGTTATACTAAAATGAAATGGCCGTGTTAGAATATATGGTATGGCCAATCGGGATGAAAGAATGTGAGATCATGCAGACACAGATAGTGAGACTGAATGCCAGACAGCCAGATGAAGCAATGATTCAGAAGGCGGGCAGGATTTTGAAAGAGGGCGGACTGGTAGCATTTCCCACAGAGACAGTATATGGACTGGGTGGCAATGCGTTGGATGAAACTGCCGCGGCCAGAATCTATGAAGCCAAGGGCCGTCCTTCTGATAATCCGCTGATCGTACATATCGCGGATATGGAAGCGCTGGAGGCGATTGTCAGAAATATTCCCAGGGAAGCACGTTTATTGGCGGCCAGGTATTGGCCGGGACCTTTGACAATGATATTTGAAAAACGTGCATGTGTACCATACGGGACTACCGGGGGTCTGGAAACGGTTGCGGTGCGTATGCCGGATCATCCGCTGGCCCTGGCACTGATCCGGGCGGCAGGCGGTTATATAGCAGCGCCAAGTGCGAATACGTCAGGAAGGCCCAGTCCGACAACAGCGGAGCATGTGCGGGAGGATTTATTCGGCAGAATTGACATGATTTTAGATGGCGGTCCGGTGGGCATCGGCCTGGAATCCACGATTGTGGATTTTACGGAGGCGGTTCCTACAATTCTGCGTCCGGGATATATTAACCGTCAGATGTTAGAAGAGGTACTCAGGGAAGTAACCGTTGATAGGGGGCTGATTTCTTCTGACAGTACTGTGCGGCCTAAAGCGCCAGGGATGAAGTACCGGCACTATGCGCCCAGAGCGGAGTTAGTGGTGATTGAGGGAGAGCCAGAAGCCGTACAGGAGAAGATTCGGTCTTTGGTCCATCAAAAAATAGAAGAGGGAGTTTCCGTAGGCATTATTGCCACGGAAGAAAGCCGGGCTGCATACCCGGAAGGTATTGTGAAAAGCATCGGAACGAGGATGCACGAGGAGAGTATAGCGCAGCATTTATTTGGAATTTTAAGAGAATTTGATGATTGTGGTGTTTCTTTTATTTATTCGGAGGCGTTTGATACACCCCGGATGGGAACCGCAATTATGAACCGGCTTATGAAGGCGGCTGGTCAGAAAAAAATTTGTGTGTGAGGACAGGCAATGGTGGTACGATATAGGAAAGTAATCTTTGTGGACACAAATGATAATTGCAGAGCGCCCCTGGCCCGGTTGATCCTGGTGCGAAAGTTTTTGACGAATCCACTGCTGATTGAGTCGCGGGGATTGGTGGTATTATTTCCGGAACCCTTGAATCCGAAAGTAGAAACGGTATTGGTAAATAACGGATATCCGGTGCCGGCACATATCGCTCAGCAGCTGGAACAGGATGATATTGATGCGGATACCCTGATTTTAACAATGGAGGATCAGCAGAAATCCAAAATATGGGAAACATATGAAAATGCAGCGCATGTATATACGTTAAAAGAATATGTGGGAGAAAGCGGAGATATCGCTCCCCTTCACGGACAACCGTTAAATGTATACAGTCAGGCATACATGGATATGGAACTCTTAATGAGAAAATTAGTGATACGATTAAATGAAGAGGAGGAATTGTGATGTTAGCGATTGGCAGTGATCACGGTGGTTATGAACTGAAGAAGGAATTGGAAGCTTATTTGGATGAGAAAGGAATCGAGTATATTGATTTCGGATGTGAGGGTACAGCCTCTGTAGATTATCCGGTATATGCAAGAAAAGTTGCAGGTGCAATTTTAGATGGTACCTGTGAAAAGGGCGTGCTGATTTGTGGTACGGGCATCGGTATTTCTATTACCGCCAACCGGATTCCTGGTATTCGTGCGGCACTCTGCAGTGATTGTTTTAGCGCGCAGGCTACCAGAGAGCATAACGATGCAAATATTTTGGCTATGGGCGGCCGGGTAGTAGGACCAGGGCTGGCAGTGAAAATTTTGGATACCTTTTTAAATACCCCATTTTCCAATGATGAGCGCCATAAGAGAAGAATCCGTCTGATTGACGAGGCAGAGTAGACGGCAGATTTGTCTGTCCAATGGGTGTTGAAGGATAAGAGGGCAATAAGGGATAAGACGATGACAAAGAAAAGAGACGATTATATTTCCTGGGACGAATATTTTATGGGCGTTGCAAAATTATCGGGTATGCGTTCTAAGGACCCGAATTCGCAAGTGGGTTCCTGTATCGTCAGTCAGGATAATAAAATATTATCCATGGGTTATAATGGCTTTCCCATTGGCTGTTCGGATGATGAATTTCCCTGGGCCAGAGAGGGAGAATCGTTGGAGACAAAGTACTTGTATGTGACGCACAGTGAGTTAAATGCAATCTTGAATTATCGCGGAGGCTCTCTGGACGGGGCAAAACTGTATGTATCTTTGTTCCCCTGCAATGAATGTGCGAAAGCAATTATTCAGGCAGGAATCAAGACCGTGATTTATGAGGAAGATAAATATAGTAATTCGCCGGCGGTCAGGGCTTCCCGCAAGATGATGGATGCCGCCGGGGTCCGGTATTATCAATATAATCACACAAACAGAAAAATACTGATTCATGTGTAATTTGCATGTAATTCCCATATGAATTTTGTGCCCGTATCTGGTAACAGGCTGCAGATAATGAGTTTTCGGTATTAGGTGCAGGATATCGGGAATGCGGTATAAGAAATATTTATGAAGTTTGCCTCAATATGGCTGAAGGCCGGCAGACTTCCTATAATAATAGAAAAATTGGAGGAGTAGGAAATGGCAAAAGACAAGAAATTCGTAGAGGCGATTACTTCTATGGAGGATGATTTTGCACAGTGGTATACTGATGTTGTAAAAAAAGCAGATTTGGTAGACTATACCAGTGTCAAAGGCTGTATGGTAATTAAGCCTGCGGGATATGCAATCTGGGAAAATATTCAGGCAGAGTTGGACAGGCGTTTTAAGGAAACAGGGGTAGAAAATGTATATCTGCCTATGTTTATTCCGGAAAGCCTGCTTCAGAAAGAGAAAGATCATGTGGAAGGATTTGCGCCGGAAGTGGCCTGGGTAACCCATGGCGGTCTGGAACCCTTACAGGAGCGTCTTTGCGTAAGACCGACTTCTGAAACATTATTCTGTGATCTTTACGCAAGAGAAGTACAGTCCCACAGGGATTTGCCGAAAGTTTATAATCAGTGGTGTTCGGTTGTCCGCTGGGAAAAAACGACTCGTCCGTTTTTGCGTTCCAGAGAGTTTTTGTGGCAGGAAGGTCACACCGCTCATGCTACGGCTGAGGAAGCAGAAGAAAGAACCATCCAGATGTTGAATGTTTATGCGGATTTCTGCGAACAGGTTCTGGCCATTCCAGTTATAAAAGGCAGAAAAACAGATAAAGAAAAGTTTGCCGGAGCAGAAGCGACGTATACCATTGAGTCTCTGATGCATGACGGCAAAGCGCTGCAGTCCGGTACCAGCCATAATTTTGGCGACGGATTTGCGAAAGCATTTGGTATTCAATATACGGATAAAGAGAATAAATTGCAATATGTACACCAGACCTCATGGGGTATGACTACCCGTATGATTGGCGCGATTATTATGGTTCACGGAGATAACAGTGGTCTGAAATTACCACCGAGAATTGCTCCGGTTCAGGCTGTAATCATTCCCATTCAGCAGAGAAAAGAAGGTGTTCTTGAAAATGCAGCTAAACTGGAGGCTGCATTGAAAGCCGCAGGTGTTCGTGTGAAAGTGGATGATACGGATAAGAGTCCGGGATTCAAATTCGCTGAGCAGGAGATGAGAGGTATTCCGGTTCGTATCGAGTGTGGACCAAAGGATATTGAAGCAAACCAGGCGGTTGTTGTCAGAAGAGATACAAGAGAAAAAATCGTGGTATCCCTGGATGAATTGACTGTAAGGGTACCAGAAATTCTGGAATCCATTCAGGCGGACATGCTGAAAGCTGCCACCGAACATCGGGATACGCATACTTATGAGGCAGCCTCCTATGATGAATTTGTTAAGACCATTAACGAAAAACCAGGATTCATCAAGGCTATGTGGTGTGGAGAACAGGCCTGTGAGGATAAAATTAAGGAAGAAACAGCGGCAACTTCCCGTTGCATGCCATTTTCTCAGGAAAAAATTTCCGATGTGTGCGTATGCTGCGGAAAGCCAGCAAAGAAAATGGTATATTGGGGCAGAGCATATTAATCCTTTGTTCCATGTAGAAGATACAAAAAGCTTCTAATAATGCAAGAATCAGATTAGCAATATTAGATTAGTAATATCAGTTTGGTAATATTAGTTTGGTAATATCAGATAAGTAATATCAGTTTCGTAATATTAAATTAGTAATAATAGTTTAGTAATATTAGTTTAGTATTAAATTAGTAACCGGAATTCCCATCAGGAATTCCGGTTGCTTTTCCAACACTTTACCGAAAGGAGGGATAGCAGATGCAGTTACGAATGCCGGCAGCGGTATCAATGATTATAGACGTTTTGAATGTACATGGATATGAGGCTTACGCCGTAGGCGGCTGCGTCCGTGATTCTATCTTGGGGCGTATCCCTGATGATTGGGATATCACTACGTCTGCGTCTCCTTATGAGGTGAAAGCGTTATTTAATCGTACGGTGGATACGGGACTACAGCATGGAACAGTCACCGTTCTTATAGGAAAGGCCGGCTATGAGGTGACTACTTATCGCATTGACGGCGAGTATGAAGACGGGCGCCATCCCAAGCAGGTGCAGTTTACGGCGAGCCTGGAAGAGGATCTGAAGCGGCGGGATTTTACCATCAATGCGATGGCATACAGTCCCAAAGAGGGATTGATTGATATCTTTGATGGAATCGGAGATTTGCAGCGAAAAGTGATTCGCTGTGTGGGAATGCCGGAAAAACGATTTGAAGAAGATGCACTGCGCATTTTACGTGCGCTGCGTTTCGCTGCACAGTTAGGCTTTACCATAGAAGAACAGACCAGGCAGGCAATTGTTAGATTGGCGCCTACTTTGGAGCGGATTAGCGCGGAGCGAATACGCACCGAATGTACGAAGCTTTTAACTTCCGATCGGCCGGAATTATGGGAAATGGTTTATCAGACTGGTATTACCGCCGTAATTATGCCGGAATTTGACCGGATCATGGAAACGCCGCAAAATACGCCCCACCATATTGGCACAGTAGGCAGGCATACCCTACTAGCCTTATCCAATATAGAGGCAGATACCTTGCTGCGATGGACAATGCTGCTTCACGATATGGGAAAGGCAGAGGCAAGGACAACAGATTCGGCAGGTGTGGATCATTTTCGCGGACACGCAAAGATAGGACAGGAATTGGCAAATCAGATTTTGCGTCGTCTAAAGTTTGACAATGACACCATACGGAAGATTACACGCCTTGTTTATTGGCATGATGACCGCCCGGACGCTTCCATGAAAAGTGTGCGGCGAGCTATCAACCGGGTAGGAGAAGATTTATATCCCTTACTTTTGAAGATTCAGCGTGCGGATATGCTGGCGCAAAGTGAGTATCGGCGTACGGAGAAGATGGAACGCCTGAATCAGGTAGGAAAGCTTTATGGCGAAATTATGGATCAACACCAATGTGTATCCCTGAAAACATTGGCTGTCACAGGCCGTGATTTAATTGCAGCCGGTATAGAGCCAGGCCCGCAATTGGGTGAAACCCTGCAGCTTCTATTAGATTTGGTTTTGGAGGATCCAGAACGCAATGACCGGGAGTGGCTCCTTCATTATGTAAAAGAACAATTATGATCTTGTTCCGAAAATAAGCAATAAGCGAAACTTTTTCTTGTAATACCGGAAGGTCTCAAATATAATAATTGAAGATATAAATGCCAGAGAAATAAAATGAAAGCATAAGGCAGCAAATATTAGTGGAAATAGCAATAAAAAATAGTAATAAAAATAGTAATAGGGAGTTATCGCAATTAATTGTGAGAAAAATCTCAACAAGAATATTACAAAATAATGATACTGACGCAAAGGAGGAATTATATCGGTGAGCAGAGAAACTGTCATTGTGGTAGACTTCGGCGGACAATACAATCAGCTTGTGGCGAGAAGAGTCCGCGAATGTAATGTATACTGTGAGATCTATTCCTATAAAACGGATATCAACAAAATTAAAGAAATGAATCCTAAAGGAATTATTCTTACCGGTGGTCCCAATAGCTGTTATGAGGAAGGCGCACCTACTTATACCAGGGAATTATTTGAATTGGGAATTCCGGTTCTGGGTCTTTGCTATGGCGCCCAGCTTATGCAGCTCATTTTGGGAGGCAAAGTAGAGAACGCGCCGGTGCGGGAATATGGAAAAATAGAAGTTATGGTAGACACTAGTTCCCCTCTATTTGTCGGTATTGAAGACAAAACAATTTGCTGGATGAGCCATAATGACTACATTTCGCAGGCGGCTCCTGGATTTTCCATCTGTGCCCATACCAATGACTGCCCGGTAGCAGCGGCCGAAAATCAGGAAAAGAATTTGTATGCCATCCAATTTCATCCAGAAGTATTGCATACCGTTCGTGGAAAAGAAATCCTTTCTAATTTTGTATACCGTGTATGTCATTGCTCCGGAGACTGGAAAATGGATTCCTTTGTAGAGGATCAAATTCAGGCAATCAGGGCAAAGGTTGGCAATGGACGCGTATTATGCGCTCTATCCGGAGGGGTAGATTCGTCTGTGGCTGCCGTATTACTTTCAAAGGCAATTGGAAAACAATTGACTTGCGTATTTGTAGATCATGGTTTGCTGCGTAAAAACGAGGGAGATGAGGTTGAAGCCGTATTTGGTCCCAGCGGCCCATATGATTTAAATTTCATTCGCATCAATGCACAGCAGAGATATTATACAAAGCTGGCAGGTGTAGAAGAGCCAGAGGCGAAAAGAAAAATCATCGGGGAAGAATTTATCCGTGTATTTGAGGAAGAAGCAAAGAAAATTGGAGCCGTTGATTTCCTTGTACAGGGAACCATTTATCCGGATGTAGTAGAATCCGGTCTTGGCGGCGAATCTGCAGTAATCAAATCTCACCATAATGTAGGCGGACTGCCAGACTATGTAGACTTTAAAGAAATTATCGAGCCCTTACGCAATCTGTTTAAAGATGAGGTTCGTAAGGTAGGTTTGGAATTAGGAATCCCCGACTATCTTGTATTTCGTCAGCCTTTCCCGGGCCCTGGTCTTGGTATCCGTATCATTGGAGAAGTTACCGAAGAAAAAGTGAAGATTGTACAAGATGCAGACGCTATCTATCGGGAAGAGATTGCCAATGCCGGCCTGGACAAAGAGATTAATCAATATTTTGCCGCCCTAACCAACATGCGTTCCGTTGGCGTTATGGGAGACGAACGCACCTACGACTACGCCGTAGCCCTTCGTGCCGTAAAAACCATTGATTTCATGACAGCCGAGGCAGCAGACATCCCCTTTGATGTATTACAGAAGGTCATGAGCAGAATCATCAATGAAGTGAAAGGCGTCAATCGCATATTCTACGATCTGACCAGCAAACCGCCGGGAACGATTGAGTTTGAATAGTACAGATGTATATTGTGGTATTTTTAGTGACAGGTAGTCTT